>JAUSEJ010000986.1 GCA_030650265.1 Dehalococcoidia bacterium
GACCCAATCTGGCCAGCGGCATTGGCGCCCATAGCATGCATCAGAAGGAAGTTGGTGAAGTCGTTCTTCTGGCCGACTTTCTGCACCACCCGCGCCGACATGGGAAAGGCCGAAATACCGGCGGCGCCGATGAGTGGGTTAATTCGGCGACCCGAAAGAACACACATCAACTTGCCGAAGAGTACGCCGGCGGCTGTATCGAGGATGAAGGCCACGAGGCCCATGCCAATGATCATAAGAGTCTGCGGGGTCAGGAACTTGTCGGCCACCATCGTAGAGCCGATGGTGATTCCGAGGAAGATAGTGACGATGTTCACTAGCTCGTTGGAGGCTGTCCCGACCAGCCGGTCCACCACACCGCTCACTCGCATCAAGTTGCCAAACATGAGCATCCCGATGAGGGGGGTGGCCAGGGGAGCAATGAGAGCACAGACAAGAATTACTACTATCGGAAAGAGTATCTTCGTGGTATTGCTCACCGTCCGAGTCGTATAGGGCATCTTGATCATCCTCTCCGACTTGGTGGTGAGGAGGTTCATGATTGGAGGCTGAATGACCGGCACCAAAGACATATAAGAATAGGCAGCAACGGCGATGGGGGCCAGAAGATGCGGGGCCAGGACTGTGGCGACGAAGATCGAAGTGGGCCCGTCGGCTGAACCGATGATGCCGATGGCAGCCGCCTCGTTGATGTTGAATCCTAAGAGCGTGGCCACTAGTAGGGTACCGAAGATGCCGAACTGGGCTGCCGCGCCGAGGAGAACAGTGACGGGCCGCTCCAATAGTGGGCTAAAATCGGTCATCGCTCCTATGCCAATGAAGATCAACAAGGGGAAAAGCTCGTTCCGAATGCCGGCGTTGTACAAAATATCAAACAGGCCGTCCGGATCTAGCATGCCTGTTAATGGTAAGTTAGCTAGTATGGCACCAAGGCCCATAGGCAGAAGAAGAACGGGCTCGTACTCCTTGGCGATGGCGAGGTAGATCAGTACGCCTCCCACCGCGATCATAATGACAGACAGTATCGAGAGATGGGTGAAACCCTTCGTGAGTTCTAAAACAGGGGATAATTCCATTGTCTAGCACCTTCGCAAGTTATTCGATGATTACCAGCACTTCGCCATATTTGACGCTCTGGCCGGACGTAACCTGGATCGCCTTTACTACGCCTGCCGCTTCAGCTCTGATTAGATTCTCCATCTTCATGGCTTCAAGTACCAGCAGTTTGTCGCCGTAGGATACCTGGCATCCTACTGAACAGTGGATTGCCAGTATCTTACCCGGCATGGGTGAAGTGACGGTCTTGGAGCCGATAACGCCTCTCACCGGAACGGCTGCCGGAGCCGGCCCCCCGTCCCCGTTTGTTCTTGCCCTAGGTGCTGGAAGTGCAGCTTCGCTTGTGTTTGTGGCCCGAGAAACGTTGGGCTCTTTCTCTAGCTCGACCGAATAGGTCCTGCCGTTTACCACGACAGATAGAGGCGAACTTGATAGGTCCCCTAACTCGACTACATACGGATTTCCGTCCACGGAGATCCTTAGTGTTTTCATTATCTCCTCGTCTCTCTGGCGATATTTCTTGAGTTCATTTGGATCTGACGACCCTGGTTTGTCCAGGGGCTGGATCCTCCGTGGGCCGATTCTAAGGCAGACCACACCCCTCGCTCGCGCTTCTTCTCCTCTGTCAGCGCCATGGCCACTGCAACGGCTATGGCTACAGCCGCTGCTGCTTCATCTTCTTCGGTCAGACTTGGGATGGAGACTGCCATCATTGGCGCCTCGTCTTGCTGGCTCTC
>JAUSEJ010000987.1 GCA_030650265.1 Dehalococcoidia bacterium
ATTGCCCGATGTAAGATTGGTGTCTTTGTGTTTGCGGAAACTAGATGAGTGATGTCGAAGAGTTACTGGCTTGCTTTGAGGATGGTACGCTGTTGCGACCAACAGCGAAGTCGCCCAATATCGTCGATCTCGCCCGCGCCATGGGCTCCCTGCTAGGAGCGCGGGACGACTCGCCAACGGCGGGATCGGTCGAGCTGGTCGGTCTCATCGGCTCCGCCGACCACTTCATCTTCATTTTGGCTGATGGGCTAGGGCTGGATCTCGTCGAAGGGCTGCCCTACGGTGCTTTTCTCCAGAAACGCCTGAAGGCAGCATTGCAGACCGTTTTCCCGTCCAGTACATCGGTTGTTCTCACCACGATGGCGACCGGCGAGTGGCCGAACCGCCATGCCGTTACCGGTCAGTGGACCCATCTACCCGAGATCCGGGCTGCCGCCGCCCTTCTTCCCTTTACTGTACGGTCTGGAGGACGGTCTCTAGCCAAGATGGGTTACACGGTCGAGCAAGCCTTTCCCCTACCTTCGAACTTGAGCAACTTGAGCCGGGACGTGCTCGCTGTCCTTCCAAGCCAGATGGTGAAAAGCGTGTCCTCCGCCTACTTTGCCGGCTATAAGGCCAGGATCGGCTACAGGACTTTGGCGGAGGCAGTAGACATAATATCGGCCAGAGTAAAATCGGCTCAGGCGCCGACTTACACCTATCTCTATACTCCGCTTGTCGATCTAGAGGCTCACTGGCATGGCGTGGCGCACCCGGCTGTTCGAGGGGTGATCCTCTATCTGAATCGGCAGATCGAGCGATTGGCGGCCAGCGTTTCTGATCGTGCCCGGATCGTCCTCACCGCTGACCACGGCCTTCTGGATGCTCCTATCGAGGCAAAGAGATGGATCAAACCCTCCGCTGAGCTTTTTGAATCGCTCTTGTTCCCTCCCTCCGGGGATTCCCGCGTCATGTTCCTCCATCAGCGGGAGGGCGCCGGCGAGCAGCTTTGCCAGAGATTCAGGAAGCGTTTTGGCGACACCTTCTTCCTAATTTCAACTGACGAGGCTGAGCAAGTCGAACTTCTCGGTCCCGGCTCGATATCGCCTGAGACCAGAAGCCGCGTGGGCGATTTCATGCTGATTTCGCGGGGAGAAGGCGTAATCAAGTACGTCTCTCATGGCGTCGGCCGGGAGCCATCGGTCGTGTCTTATCATTCCGGTCTGACGCCGGAAGAAATGCGGATACCATTGGTGATCGTCTAACGACGATTGATCTCGCTTTGCTTGATTCTCCAGGATCCTGATTGGAGACGAGGAACTCGAAACCCCGGTCGATAGCGTCAATCATGCTGCTGCTGAGATACTAGTCAGAGTCCATTACACTTGCGTCAGACCCATGAAACTTGGTATCCTTTCTAAGACATCTTAAGGGCCGCGCAGGTGAGGATATCCAACCTATGAGCCGAACATCTGATGGTTTCAAACCGTCTAACCAAACTGGTGGCTATGACGAGGCGCGGGTAGCGCTCCTGCGGCCGATTGAAGCGGCAATGAAAAGCCTGAAGCTCCCGTTGCTGCGTGGGCCAAAGGTTGGCGTTATCTTAAGCGCGCTTGAAGTACAGATCGAAGACGGCGGCGACAGCCCGGAGGTTAATCGGTTGCTCCTAGATGCGCTTCGGGCAAGTATTCGGCATCAGGTAAGCGAGCAGCAGGCGCAGGCCATGCTACGCCTGATTGACGACTTTGAGCAAGCCGAGACCAAACGATGGGATCAGATCAAGAATGGAACGGCGCCGCCCAAAACTTGAGCGACAGAGGACCAACTTGGCGATATGATGCGTGAGGGGTACGATCTTTTGAGGTCTGGCCGAGTGGCTGAAGCCCGCGACTGCTGGCTTCAGAGATGGGAGTCGATCAAGCGTCTGGCCAATCCAATGTTGCGAACCACAACTGAATTCGATTGGATGAAGGCTTGAGTCGAAAGCCCATTTGACCGATCCTGGGGTTTGAGTTGTTCTGATGGCACAATGCAGCACTACCGACGCTATGATAATGACGCAGCTAAAGGCAACCTTTGGCTACGACTCTTTCAGGCCGCTCCAGCATGAGATCGTGCGCTCGCTGCTGGGCGGGAAAGACGTGTTCGTCCTCATGCCCACCGGCGGCGGGAAGTCTCTTTGCTACCAAGTTCCTGCTTTACTGCTCGATGGCCTGGCCGTCGTGGTCTCGCCGCTCATCGCCTTGATGAAGGACCAGGTTGACGGCCTACTCGAGTTGGGTGTCCCCGCCACGTTTATTAATAGTTCCCTCGAGGCCGCCGAGATCAACCGGCGTCAGTTGGCGGTTCTGCGGGGGGAGGTCAAGCTGCTCTACGTCGCCCCCGAGAGGCTGATGTCCCCGACCTTCTTGCCCCTGCTTTCGCGGGTCAAGCTGTCCTACTTCGCCATCGACGAGGCCCATTGTATCTCGGAATGGGGCCACGATTTCCGACCGGAATATCGCGAGCTAGCCCGACTGCGCGAGGTTTTTCCAAGAACCGCGTTCGGGTCCTTCACGGCCACCGCCACCCCACGCGTGCAGGCGGATATCAAGATGCAACTTCAACTCGGAAAGGCCGAGTGCTATCAGGGTAGCTTCAATCGACCGAACCTGTTTTACGAGGTGCGGGCCAAAGATGGCGCGTTCGATCAGTTGGTCGCTTACCTTCGAGGTAGAGAACGATCCTCCGGCATCATCTACTGCCAGTCCCGGGCGGGGACTGAGGCCCTGGCGGCGAAGCTTCGAGCGGCCGGGTTTAGCGCTGTGGCCTACCACGCCGGACTCGAGAGCGATGAGCGCCGGCAGCGCCAGGAGTCTTTCATCAAAGACGACGTGCAGATCATCGTGGCGACCATCGCCTTCGGGATGGGAATCGATAAGCCGGACGTCAGATTTGTGATCCACTACGACCTGCCAAAGAATCTGGAAGGGTATTACCAGGAGAGCGGTCGGGCGGGACGGGACGGTGACCCGAGCGATTGTCTACTTTTCTTCGGTGCGGGAGATGTGGTCAAGAATCGGTATTGGGCCGATCAGAAGCCGACGGAAGCGGAGCAACTGGTGGCGAGGCGGCAGTTGCAGCAGATGGCCGATTGGGCGTCCGGTATCACCTGTCGGAGACGGACACTGCTGGCCTATTTCGACGAAGATCTGGAGCCACAGGAAGGCCCTTGCTGCGATATCTGCCAGACGCCGACGGAGGAAAAGGACTTCACCGCCTTCGCCCAGATGTATCTGTCGTGCGCCATCCGCACCGGGGAGAGATTCGGCAGCGCTCATCTCGTTCAGGTCCTACGGGGTTCGCGGGGTGAGCGGGTCTTGCGTCTCGGCCAAGACAAGCTCTCCACCTATGGCGTGGGCCGCGACCTGCCCCTGGACGAGTGGCGGCACCTGGCTGGCGAGTTGATTCGGCGGGGCTTCGCCGTTCAGGTAGATGGCGAGTTCAACGTCGTGAAAGTGACGGCAATGGGGAAGGCGGTTCTGTTCAAGGGAGAGAAGGTGCTAATTCCCGTGCCGGTGAAGGCAGAGCCTGTGTCCCAGAAAGGAGCACCCGGGTTTCATCAGCCTCTCTTCGAGCGGCTTCGCTCCTTGCGCAAGCGAATTTCGGAGGAACTGGGCGTTCCACCCTACGTCGTCTTTCATGACTCGACTTTGCGACAGATGGCCGCCGAGCTTCCTGTAAACCGCCAGCATCTGCTACGTATTCAGGGCGTGGGAGAACGCAAGGCTAGCGAGCATGGCGAGGTTTTCCTAGACTCGATCGCCGGTTACGTTCGCGAGACCGGGGCACGGCCGGTTGACATTGCTCCTTCGCCGCCTCCGACGCGCCGCCAGAAGAGCGGGCCGGGCCTGACCGTCCAGGCAACTCTGAATATGTTCAGGGCCGGGAAGAGCGTCGGCGAGATCGCCGCCGAACGCGAGCTCGCGATTTCCACCGTCGAGGGTCATCTGGCCGAAGCGATGCAGGCCGGAGAGAGGATCGATATCGAGCGGCTGGTTGGCGAGGAGAAGCGGCGGGCCATCGAATTGGCCCTGGCCGAGCTCGGCGCTTCGCCCCTGAAGCCCGTAATGGAAAAGCTGGGCGATGGCTACACTTACGGCGAGATCAGGTTTGTAAGGCTATGGCTGCTGGCGAAGCGATCAGACAGCAATTCGTGAGCTATGTCCGGAGCACCTTGCATTCTTGCCCATTGACCATGCACCGGCAATATGCTATGATGCAAGTATGAAACGCACCACAGTAGTGATCCCGGATAATTTGGCCAATTTGCTCGATCTTGAGCATCGACGGAGCAATCGTTCGGTCGCCATGATAATTCGAGAAGCGCTAGTTAGCTATCTTGAGGGAGAGGGCGCTCAGACGAGACGACTGCCTTTCGCTGCTCTCGGAAGGAGCGGCCATCATGACACGGCGCGCGAAGCGGAGGCCATTCTAGAGCGCGAATGGGGCCATGATAGCGATAGTTGATACCGGTCCCCTTTATGCTGCGGTCGATGCCGACGATCAGGATCACGAGCGCTGCTTACGGATGCTCGAAGCTCCAGCGCTCCGGCTTTTCGTTCCCGCGATGGTCGTCGCCGAGGCGACCTATCTGATAGGGAAACGCCTTGGCCCTATAGTGGAGGCCGCATTCCTGTCCCATCTTGCGGGCTTCGATGTCGAAGCGCCCTCGAAAGCGGATTGGCCTCGCATTGCAGAACTTGTTGAGCAGTATGCGAACTTCCCCCTCGGCGGCACCGATGCCTCGGTGATTGCCCTGGCCGAGCGATTGGGCACAGACGTGATAATCACCTTGGACCGACGCCATTTCGGCGCGGTTCGCGCTGCCAACTTGCGGGCCTGGCGCCTTCTGCCATAGTAGAAATTCTTGGTTTGCTGCTCTTCCCCCTATCCTCCTTCCTCGGTGCCCGACGTTTTGCGACTAAGTGCCCTCAGCGCAGGATTTCCAGTATCTTGTCGTGTAGGAAATGGTTCGAGGCGAGGACATCTCTGGTGCTGAGGGTGACCGGGTTTCCTGCCCAGTCGGTGACGCAGCCCCCGGCCTCGGTAACCATGAGGACGCCAG
>JAUSEJ010000990.1 GCA_030650265.1 Dehalococcoidia bacterium
GACCCAAGTCTCGGACCATGAAGTCCCAGTCGGCGGGAGAAACGCCAAAGGCTGTCCAAAAAGCCCGATCGGCGTCTAGAACCGAGGTATCGCCAGTGAAACCATTGGCAGCCAGAAGCGCCGCATTGACACCGGCTTCGGCGATTGCTCCGTACATTGCCCGTTTGTGCATTGGCCTGACCCTACCAGGGGACTGCGGCTGCGATCCAGACGCTTTGCCACTGAAGTGCACCGGCGTACTCACGTAGGCGATGCCCAATGCATTGGCAAGTTGCTGGTGATTCAAGCCCAACAACCGTCCAGCCGCCACCGCTGTGCCGAACACCGCCCAACTAAATCCCCAAACCGGGACAAAGTATACTATTCCTTCAGATGTCGACTGGTATTGAGGCATTGAGAGCCCGACTCGGGCGCCAATATCGAAGCCAAGGGCCACGGCAGCGATGAGGTCCTGCCCGGATGCTCCCGTCTTCTCAGCCATAGCCAGAGCTGGCATGACTATACAGTTGGCGTAGTGGGTGCGATGAAGCAGCGTCTCGTCGAGGTCCAGAAGGTTGGCCAGAGGCGCATGCACATAGGAGATACTTGAAACCGGTAGCCTATCGCCATGCACCAGAAGAGTTGCTTCTTCGCGCCCGCCTTCCCTGCGCTTTAGGTCTACAATGATCCTGCCAGCATCGGTGGCGAAGGCTGCCACACAGCAGCCGATAGTGTCAAGGATTATCCTCTTGGTGGCGTGTGCCACGTCGGAAGGAATGTCCTCATTTCTTGTGTTCAAAGCAAGGTCGACGAGACGGTCGGTGTGGCCTTGCGTGACCTGCGGTATGTCGGTCGTCATCTTAATGCTCCGTCGCCCTAGAGATGCAGGGCGCCAATGAGTTGGTGGACATTCGGAGCCGAATCGAGATTCAAGGCCGCCGTTATTGCCCGGTCGGCGTTCGCTCGTCCGATCAGGTCACCGGTATAGTTGACAAACTTGACCGCTAGTTCGTCGTCGGTCATCGGCTCAGGGCCCCACGGGTCTCCTTTGGCATACTCGGCATAAGCCGTGAAGCTCTTGCCCCTTGCTTTTATCACCACTTCGATGGGTATGCGCCGGTAGGTGCCCTCGGCCTTGACCTGGTCGACAATCGCGGGATACCATTCTGGCATCAGTTCAGACTTGACCCTCATGGCAAAGGATCGAATCTCGGGATCGTGCAGAGTATCGTGGCTCACCCACTTCAGGCTTGATTCGATCCCCGCCGCAACCAGGGCAAGGGCATGGGGAACGGGCATGGGGCCAACCTGCGAAGGGGGTGACTCGTTATCGTAGAGACCCATCACTACTTGGGCTGGAGGAATTTTTACGGTCACCCCTTCGATCTCGTCGGACGAAAGTCCTTCTTTGCGCACGAGCGTCGAGAAGAGGTCGACCGGAATCGAACCCTGACGGCAGACCGGGTAGAACTTGAGGGAGGCCTCGCTGATAAGCCACTTTCGACCCAAATCACTCATCATATAGTCCCAGTCGGCGGGCGAAGTACCAAATGAGGTCCAAAAGGCCTGGTCGGCGTCGAGAACGGCGGTGTCGCCGGTGAAGCCCCTGGTGGCCAACCGCACAGCGTTGATGCCAGCCTCAGCAATAGCGCCATACATCGCGTATTTGTGCATAGGCCTGGCTCCCCAATAGGCGCCAGTCATCTTCCGCTTTGGGCTGTTAAAGGGTACCGGTGTGCTTACATAGGCGATACCCAAGGCATTGGCCATCTGCTCATGGCTCAGTCCCAACAGCCGGCCAGCAGCAACGGCCGTGCCAAAGGCCGCCCAACTATACCCCCATGTGGAGGCGAATTGTACCATGCCCTCAGAGGGCGTCTCATAGAACGGCATAGACAAGCCAATCCGGCCGCCGATGTCGAAGCCGAGGGCCACGGCGGCAATCACTTCCTGACCGGAAGCCCCCGTCAACTCTGCCATCGCCAGAGCAGGCATGACGATACTGCTGGCGTAATGAGTCCGATGGAGCAACGTCTCGTCAAGGTCCAAGAGGTTGGCCAACTGGGAATGAACGTAGGCAGCGCTGGACACAGGCAGCCTATCGCCGTGTACCAGTAGGGTTGCCTCTCCGACGCCTCCTTGTTGGCGCTTGAGATCCACAATCATCCGGCCAGTGTCGGTTGCGAATGCTGCCACAGTGCAGCCGACAGTGTCCAAGATTATCCGCTTTGTGTCGCGCACGACCTCGGCCGGGATGTCCGAGAACTCGGTGCTCAGGGCCAGGTCGACGAGTCTGGCGGTTTGGCCCTTCAAGATTTGATTTGTCGCTGTTACCATGGTAGTCCTCCTCTCAATTTTCCCACGTCCAATTCAAACCTACTTGGCGTGAGTTATTGTCTCTAGCGCCGGCGCCAGGCCTGCCATGCCCTTGATTGGTATAAGTTCCCCGATCTTTGAGTCAATGGCGAAGACCGTGCGTAAATCCAGAACGGACAGGGTGGTATATTCGTTCTTTGCCAGTACGGCAGCCTCCAGCGCCAACCGCTTTTTTTCTACCGGGTCCGCCGTTAGAGGCACCTTGTCGATTAGTTCATCAAGTCTGGGGTTGTTAATGTTCTTCGGGGCGCCTTTCTTGGAATGGTATGGCGTGTACATTTTTTCAAAATTGAAAACTGGCGAGGAGCTGAAGTAACTAAACACGGTGTTAAAGATATCCGGGCTAATGGGATTCCATTTCTTGGTCGCAACCGCATAGTCGATAGGGATGATATCTGTCTTGACCCCCACTTTACGCCAGTAACCGGCTATGGCCTGGTTATACGTGCTGAGGACGCCTCCTCCCCCAACATCCTGGATCGCCGTGGAAAAGCCACTGGGATAACCCGCCTCGGCAAGCAACTTATTCACTTGCTCCGGGTCAAAAGGATCCGGTTTCAGCACATTGGGATCGAAGAAGAATGCGGTCGCCGGGGCATACATTAGGGCCGATGGCTCGGCATAGCCACCGTATACCTTGTCGGCCAGCTCCTTTCGATTTATGGCCAGCGACAGGGCCTTCCGCACTTTAACGTCGCTGAGGGCGTATTTCTGGGGATTTTGCATGTCCCAGAATGGCCACATAAACGATTGACTCGATCCATCATGGCTCACGATCCGCAGACCGGCTGCCTTGAGCTGAGGCACCGAGTCAGGGGCAACGATAGCAGCGTCAAGCTCTCCCGTCTTGAGCATGGCGACCTTAGTTGCTTCCTCCAGAATGTGGAGGAGCGTGATGTTTTTGAACTTCGGCACCGTCCGCCAATGATCCTCAACCGCCTCAAGATCGACGCGGGTCATTGTGGTGTAGTTCAAGACCTTCCAGGGTCCACTGCCGACTGGATGACTTCTGAAATAGTCAACTCCCTTCTCCTCGATGTACTTCTTGGGCACCACAGCCGAGCCGCCCGAGTCATCACCGAAACCTTTCAGTAGTTCGAACTGGGGCTGCTTCAGACGGAGTACTATCGTGTAGTCGTCCTTCATTTCCACGCTGTCTATCTGACCGCGCAACACGCCAGCGTCTTGATGACTTGCCTTGGGATCCAGCATCCTCTCGATACTGAACTTGACATCCGACCCGGTCAGGTCGTCGCCGTTGTGGAACTTTACGCCCTTCCTAATATAGAACGTGTGGGTCTTTCCATCAGAGCTGATCTCCCAGCGCTCAGCTAGCCCCGGCCTCACCTTTCCATTGGGGTCCACCTCGCCGAGAGAATCGAAAACGGCGGCAGCCAGAGCGCTGCTTGAATTGCCCGATCCTATTTGGGGGTCAAAGTTGCCGCTCTCGAAGGTTATCCCGATCGTCAGGCTCCCGTAGGGCTTGCTGGATGATGCCGCCGTTCCGGAGTTGGTTGGCGACGATGGTGTGGTTGAGCAAGACGCTAAGATCATGGCCCCAACTACGATGGCCACTGCGACCAAACCAGTCAATCGGAATTGCCTTCTCATGACCTGTTCCCTCCTTCTATTTTCTTGTCTGTCTTCTTGGATTGTGCTTGCCTTGTTTCTTTGACAAGCTGAATAGAGCATCGTCGTGATATCGCCGGGTGCCAAGATAGTCTGTAGGGTCGTCTTCGACTCTTCGCTTCGACTTGAAGGCTTCTGAAGCGTCGTCAGTGACGCTCTGCTCTGACGATGAGGTTTTTGAGGGGTCGTCTTTGACCACTCTCACGTATGTGAGATAGCATAATTATATCACATAGAGTGCCGGACTGCATACCAGAAGATCCTGTCCATCGGTGCCCTAGTGACTTTGACTCTCCCCGGTGAGTCCCTGCATTCTGAGGTCTCATCACCATCGGGCCTGATATATCTTCATGTTGTCCGCCCCCGCTGGAATTGCATAGGTCTGCTTGATCGCAAACACCTCTTGGAATCGGGAATCGGCGACGATGCTCGGATACCACTTCGGGTACACCGCCAGAAAGTTGACTCTTCTCGCCTCGAGATAGGCGAGGATCTTCTGCTGGTCCCTTACGTAGGGCCCTAACTCTGGTGTTATCAGGCCGGCAGTGTCGAGAAGGGTTCTCCCCGAGAAGTAGCCAATGGCGCCAATGTCATGAGTTGCCACAACTGCGTCTGCGGGCGTGTTGCTGTTCAGCCAGCGAGCTACGGCAATATCCTCGTCGACGATGAACTTCACGTCCCAGCCATAGACAATGGAGCCGTTCACCCATAACACGAGAAACAGCATCGCGGCAAGGACGCAATACAGGCGAGCTAAAACCCGATAAGGCACGACTTCCAGTAGACCGACAAGACCACCGAGGCCCACAATCAGCAGGGGCGGAATCAGAGGCATGAAATAACGGCCATGATGGAACAGCGCCGGCAGTTTCACCATGTAAAGCACTATCATGACTACCACCCAGATGCCAATGAAGGCCAGAGGGCCGGCCTTAATGCTGCTTTGGGGAACTTTCAGCCTGCCCACGGAGCGGGAGAGGGGGAAAAGGCGTCCTTCAGTTGAAGGAGGCGAAGAGGCGAAATGTCTATATTCATCTAAGGTCCGCCCGGCAAACTGATATACGACGTAGGCCAAACCGGGTAGTAGCATGATCAGTGGCCCTTCCGATAGGGTGCCGATGACGCTGCCAACATAGCTAACGGCAAAGCTCAGGCTCAAGGGCCGGGCATAAGCGGACTGCTTAGCATAATAGGTCGAGGGGAGGGGAGTGCCGGCAACGATCTGATTGAAGGCCGCCGCCGGCAGCACAACGAGAATCGTTAGGCAAAGAGCCACGCCGATCCAGCGCCGGGACTGATTTCGCCAGACGAGAACGCCGAAAGCAATAGCGGCAAGGATAACGCCTTCCGGACGCACCACAGCGGCCAGTCCAGCTAAAGTTCCCAACAAGCAAAGCCGGGAAGGCGACAATCTTTCCTCGAAGGATAGGACTGTCAGGTAAATGAGAGAAAGACACAATAAGCTAAACAGGATGGTTTCCATGCCCGAAAGCGCGGCCCAGGCGAGATGCCACTCGAGGAGTATAGCCAGCGCTGCCAGGACGGGCAGACGAGGACGACCGGGAAATAGACGGCCGGCTAAGAGAAAGCCCACCCAGGAAGTGAGGCCGAGGAAGAGAAGGCCAAGCCCATAGGCCCAAGGACGAAATCCCACAGAGAACAAATAACCGGCGCTGAGTAAGAGAGTCCAGAGAGGAGAGGTCGAGGCAGTTGAAGGCTCGCCGGGATTATAGGCAAACTCGCCCCTCAAAACCAAATTACGGGCGAAGGTCTGGTGTATCCAGGCGTCATCCAGAGGAAAACTGATCTCCGTGCCCAGCCACGCCACATATCCGAGATACATGGCAGCCGTGGCAGGAAGAATCAGGAAAACGAACCAGAGTCTGCGTGGCAACACTTTCTCCTGGCCTCCGGGACGAATACCAAGGGGCAAGGAGATGATAGATTACTCAAAGCCCGCAGGTCAATAGACCATAGTGGTTAGGATGCCTTGGAAGTTGTCAAAGTGAGGGAGTCTTTCCCACGGTAGCGAGTTCTCCGGGCGGATAACAATGCTGCGGGCCGCGACCGTCCTGCCACATCAGGATTGATCTTGGGCGGCATCTCCAAATGCATAACCGGAACCGGTAGCACCGATCAGTTCTTGGCTCTGCGACCGTAGACCTTCATGACCGCTGCTGCCAGCTTCTTGGAATCGTGCCGCAGGCGGCTCTCCGTAGACACCACATCGGTGGCTACCAACTTGATATCGGGCTTGTTGAAGCCGTCGAGGGCCACAGGCGTCACGGCCGGATCTGCTGGCGTCTCGAAATTGATGTTGTCGTTGACGATGACGTACTGGAAGATGGCCGGTCCCACATGTGACTCCAGCGCCTCCACATGGTCCCCTACGGTGAATTCATCGGTTTCTCCAGGCTGGGTGGCCACGTTGCAGACGTACACCTTGACGGCCGATGATGCCCTGATCGCCTTTTGGATGCCGTCTACCAAAAGATTGGGCAGAATGCTGGTGAACAAGCTACCAGGACCAAGAACGATCAGGTCAGCGTCCAAAATTGCCCGAATAGCATCGGGATGCGCCTGAACGTCCGCCGGCTCGAGAAAGGCCCGTTTGATCTTCTGTGGGCTGTGGGTGATGTTTGACTCACCTTGAACGACATCCTCATCTTCCATCCTGGCACAGAGTTGTACGTCGGCCAGGGTGGAGGGGAGAATTTGTCCGCGCACAGCAAGTACTCTACTGGATTCTCGCAGGGCCTGCTCGAAATTGCCCGTGACGCCAGACATGGCGACAATGAACAGGTTGCCGAAACTGTGGCCTTCCAGTCCCGATCCACCATTGAAGCGATACTGGAGCAGTTTCGTCATCAGTGGCTCGGCGTCCGCCAAAGCGGCAATGCAGTTGCGGAAATCTCCGGGTGGCAGCACACCAAGCTCCCGTCTGAGACGGCCCGAACTGCCTCCGTCGTCGGCCACGGTCACGACCGCGGTTAGATTGCCGGTATGCTCTTTCAGGCCACGCAATAGAATTGACAGGCCCGTTCCGCCGCCAATGGCTACCACTTTCGGGCCTCGCCTCAGATATCGCTGGAAGTAGATCAAATCGACGAGGTCGTCTTCTCTTCCCTCCGGGACAAACGCCGAGAGAAGGGAACGGTTTAGGCGAAGGATCGCCGTCCCGACCAAACCCACGCCCCCAAGAACGAAGATTACACCGCGAACGTATCGATCAACGAATTGGAGCGTCACATAATAGACTATATTGGGGAAGGTATATGACTCGTAGACCTGTCGCAAGAAGTAAGCGAACCCCAGGCTGATAATCACGACACCGACTATGAGGAGAAGCAGCCAGCGTTTTATTCGCATGCCCGGGATCAGCCACTTGAGGGTGTTATCCCAGTTGAATTCGAGTTTCATTCTGCGGTCCTCACGACACGGTCAACAAGTCTAGCTTTCAAGCTTTTCTGTCAGCAAACGGTTGGTTACAGCCGGGTCGGCCTTGCCCCGGGTTGCCTTCATAACCTGTCCGACCAGGAAGGTCAGAGCCTGGGCCTTTCCCGCCCGAAAATCGGTTACGGCCGGCTCATTATCGGTCAAAACTCGATCGATAATAGATTCGAGCTCGTCAACGGCGCTGATCTGCACCAGGCCTTTCTCGGCGACGATCTGAGCGGGCATTTGCCCCGTCTGGAACATCTCCTCGAATACTGTCTTCGCGATCTTGCCACTAATGGTTCCATTGTCAATCAGTTCCAGCATGGCGGCTATATGCCGGGGAGTAACGGCGCCTTGGCCTAACTCGACGCCGCTCTCGTTGAGCAACCGGGTGAACTCACCGAGAAGCCAATTGCTAACCGATTTTGCCTTCCTCTCCAGTTGGCCGGCCATCTCCCCGCCGTCAGTCTCCCGCACACAGGCCTCAAAGAACTCGGCCATAGCCCTGGAAGTGATCAGCAGGCTAGCGTCATACAAGGACAATCCGTACCGGGCCATAAACCGATCGCGTCTGGCATCGGGGAGTTCGGGAAGTTTGGATCTGATTCTTTCCACCCAATCCGGTGCAGAAACAAAGGAGGGTAGATCCGGCTCGGGAAAGTAACGGTAATCGTGAGCGAACTCCTTGGTGCGCTGGCTAAC
The DNA here is from genome assembly GCA_030650265.1 of Dehalococcoidia bacterium. The sequence continues at coordinate 8,125 of JAUSEJ010000990.1, forward strand.
CGTAACTCCTCTCTCCTCTACCCAACCTCTCGTCTCCTGGACGATGCGAATGCCCCGTTCAACGTCCTCC
>JAUSEJ010000993.1 GCA_030650265.1 Dehalococcoidia bacterium
CACCCAAAGGAGTCGCAGAGCGCCGGCGCTCTGGCATAAGACTTTCTAAATCTAATTCCTTTGGGCCGCCAGGGATATGGCAAATAGGTTAGCGCAAGACCGTCGTCTCACTTATCCTGTGGCTTGCAGACATCCAGAAAATTGTGGGATCGGCTTTCAGCTTGTTCGCCTCCTCCGCTGCCCACTTGGACAGAGCACCAACCCGACTATCATCCGGAGCAACGAATAGAACTGGCGAAGGATGCTTTTTTGCATGGATAAGATAGCAGGCGAGCTTCTCACGGCAGCGCTTTGGAGAGAGTGTAGAAAGGTCCATTTCGACGAGAAAGGTTTGCTCGCTGCCATTTGGTAGGGCGAGAGTGAACGAGGCGTCCGGAACAAAGGAAAAACCCTTCTTAGACTCGGGGTCAGTGACCTTTATTGGCGTCTGGCGGAGTTCGTGGTCTCCCATCCATTCTTGTAGATGGAATACTTCCGATCGCTCACACGCCAGTTCTACTGCCAGTCGCAGGTCGCACAAGGCCAGATGATGTTGGATGAAAAGAGGGCTGTCCGCCCTCACTCTGGCCAGCTCCGTACGGGAAAGGCGAAGAATCTCGGCAAGAACCGCTCGTCCTTTAGGACCGGGCGTCAAAAACGCTCTGCCAGAGCCAACGCCGTGGAGTGAGGGCAAGCGGATGCTGGTAATGTATTCTGTCTGAATGAGCTTTGCTATCCGGGCGTAGCAGGCGCTACGGCCGCCCTTGGTGCGGAAGAAACGGTGCCGGATGTGTTCGGCAGTGCAGCCGCCGAAGCTGTAAATCATCATCAAAATCTGAATATCGCGGTCGGTTAAAACCAAATGGGCAGGCTTGGTCATAGGATTCCCCATTCTATACGCCCGGTTGACAAACAGTCAAGCAAGTAGTAGAATATAGGCTATATGAGCCAAGAGGCCGAGCCAGTAAATGGACGGACTACGAGGCGTTATAACCCTGCGGAGATCCGGGTACAGGTAGGAAGAGGAAAAGAAGCCCTATCGCGCTGGTTTTTCCGCCGACCCCCATCTAGTCAACCACTTCCCATTCATCATCCGGAAGGTCTCTTTTCTCCACCCGTTAGCCTCAAAGATTATCTTCTTAATGCCATGAGCGATCCCATGTTGGCCTTGGACCCAATGCCCATGGCCATTGAATTGAAAGACTTTGGCAGGGAGGCAGAGAGGCTTCTACATCTGTCGCTCGCAGACCCCCTGCACCCGGAGTACGCAACAGCAGCTTACCTGGACGATGCAGGAAGATTGTTGCTGCCAAAACAGCCTATACGTGGGGATATCACTTCCGTTCTTAGATCTGATCTGCCGGAAGGCATGCGTCAAGTTCTGATGATACACACCCATGGTAATATCGAAACTCCATTCTCACCAAACGACCTAAGAGACCTATTTGTTCCTGCCAATGAGAAAACGGCCGTACCAGCAGAACTTCTAATTATGCCAAACCTGAAGCTGCTGATGTTGCGGACCCGGCATACACCTTATCTGTCCGGCCTGAGCAGAGAACTTCTGGCACATATGATGGAGCTTGATCCGGCTATGAATGAGGAACGCGAGTTTCTTTCCAATGCGGCTACCTTGGGCGGTAAAGAGAAGAAAATTCTCCACCAGTTAAGCAATAGAAGGATGTTTATGCTAACAAGAATAAGCCAAGACTATCACCTAGCGATGTATTCTTGCTCGTATAAGGATAACATTGCCCTGCCCGCCACCTAAAAGCATCCAGTTCCTAAGCAGCTCGTAAAGCCCTTAGTCACGATAGACATGCGGCACTGGCATCCCCCAAAATAATTTGTGAGAGACCTGTCTTCTTCGACTAAATAGTCGTCGCTGCTCTCGATCCCGCCCTGCAACGCCCCAAATTATTGATGAATGAAGGCAACTTTCAGCCAATATCCCCCTCCAGAATGTATCTAATGTAGGACCTGTTCTTGCCATACAGCGTGCAGCAGGCGACTATGGAAGTCAGCCACACCAACTTGATAGTAGGTTACATCTAGACTTCTCTTGTCAGCTTGGAATGTATCCCAGTTGACGTTAAAGACGACGGAGAATTTTGCGTTTTGACCAGAACTGAAATCATTGAACGTAAAAAGGTCGTATGTGCTTTCTGCAGGGCAACCGGGATACCGTTTGCCTGTACTTAGCTTAAGATAGAAAGTGCTTGCAAGCACCTGGAAATTCAAGGAAGAATTAGTGCTGTTGGTAAGAATGAAGTCTACTTGGGGTCCTCGGCCACCCCATGTGCATTGCCGTGAGTAACCAGAAAACGGGGGACTACTTGCCGTCAATTTCAAGCCTTGACCTGTCCACGTCTGCCCAAAATCCAGCGCTGCGTCAACTGGTGTTTGCGGTATCGCAGTAGGGATAGCAGGTACAGTCGGCTTGGGTGTGTCAGTGGGAACTGCAGTTGGCTTGGGTGTGTCAGTGGGAACCGCAGTAGAAGTAGCGGTCGCACGAGGAGTAGACTGAGCTGTGGCTGTAAGATTAAGCCCCTCTTGTGCTCTGGATGTCTGAACTGCTGGTGGGTATCCCGTCGAGACAGCGGTTACTCTTGCTATATCCTGCGAAGCGGGACCCATAGCGGCAACGCTGATTGAGGGGACAGCAGCAGGACCAGATGTCTGGACAAAGGTACCAAACCCTAGCCGCACAAACATCACTACTGCGATAGCCCCAACTATTCCGCCGAGAGCCGTGAGGAATACAGTTCTAAAGCTACTCTGCATCAGACGCACGAAGGATAGAAGAAAGGCTGATACAGCCATGAGCAGTCGTCTGAACCAAGAGACTTGTAGTGCAGGCTGAAGCACAGCTGCGGTGAGTTGCCTCCCCTGCCTACTATTTCCTCTACCCTTTTCCAGCACCTCGATGAAAAGTAGCTCTTCTTCCCGCACCTCTCTTTCGCCTTCAGCTGATAGCGTCGTCAGATCCACTCCGTCGGGACCATTTCCCTGGACTCCTGATACAGGGACCAAGGCCCGGCTGTCCGAGGAGCCTCGAACAAACTTTCCTTCCTCAGGCTCTAACTGCTTTAGCGCCTCATTATATTCAACTAGTTCTTGTAGGAGCTTGATTCTAGAGAGCCCATGTAGGTTGAGTTTAGTGAAGATATTCTGCATGTGGTCACGAATAGTTCGCTCGGCAAGAGGAGGAACGAGATTCTCACTGTGGCTGATGGATTCCGCAATATCAGCATAGGTCAGCTTATCATCAATGTGCAGATGGAGAATCCGCCGCTGACGCCTGGTCAGATCAACTTGCTTTAATTTCTTGATTCGTGCTTGCAGATCCGCCATCAGACCCTCCGTACCTTGGTACGCTTTTACATTCTTGGTCCTAGTCCGTACCTTCAGCCAGTAGAAAGTTGCCTTTGGGCCAGTGTAGTCTGTATTTGGAGTTCACCAAATATACAGCAAAAACAGAAGGAGGTCAAAATGTCTAACATCGTCGCAACCCGTCCAACCAAATCAGTTCTCACTCTTTTAGAGAGAAGGCAGGAACTGACATTCCCAGTGGTCGTGCTTGGCCAAAGTCAAGCCCCTATCTTCCCCATGCAGGTAGGTCCTTGGTGGATGGAGCCCTTGACCCGCGAGACCAAACTGCCGGCAAGAGCCGAGAAGCGTCTTCAAGCCCTTCTGGCAACCGGAGTGAAAGCCAAAGCAGTAGTGTTGTTCCATGAAATCCCGACAGCCACAAAGCGCCGACCCTCGCGGTTGGAGAGGAATCTGCGCCAGGCAGTATCCACAAGTGTGCGGTCGCTCCAGCAGGAACTTCCCGTCAAGGTCGAACAAGCCGGTCGGGCTGCCAACCAACTATTCTATCGGACTGCCACGGCTACCCAGAAGAACGCCCCCGTAGTAGCGCGGTCTCTACTAAAGATGGGAGTTGTCGCTCTTCCCATAATAGCCGCCGTTGTACTGGGCACTCTCTCAATTACAGCCACGATTGCCGCAGCTGCTCTGCACGATCCATGTTTAGTCCTGGTGACCCAAGACGGCTACTGGATTGAAGTGGACCGCTGGGACGACTGATGACCTATCTCAAAAGGAGGCTTCGATGCTCGCAATGCTCTTCCACTGGCTGGCACAGATTATGGTCACTACAACCATGTTGGTGATTACCACGCTGGCGACTTTGCTCCGGCTGATCCTGCTGGAGGCCATCCGCATCTACCGCACCCGTCCGGATAGCCCTCTGCTCTGGTGGGGCCTGGCCGGATTCGCCCTCACAGTGGCCTCTAGTCTTCTCTTAGCCACGCTCTGGCCCGCTGCCGTCGGCGCTGTGGTCTGGTTCCTCACCATCGAAGCAGTGGACATCTTTGCTGCGCCCGTCTCCCAGGGTGCGACCGGCCGCCGCGGACTCGCCGGCTGGCTGAGGTAGATAGGAGGAAACGCAAGTGAGAACATCGGTCCACCGCGCTAACACGCAGGCCCTTTCAGCCCTCCTCGGACTGCTCGCAGTCGCCGCTAGCGCCCTTGGCTTTCTTGTCGGGCTTCTGGCAGCCCACGGCGGCATTGCTCTCCTGGCCCGCTTCACGGCCCGCCGGCGAACCGTCTGGCGTGAGCGGGTACCATGGAGGATCCAGGCCACAATGGTCGGTATCGGCTACGGCTGCTGCATGCTCCTCACCGTCGCGACGCTGGCCAATATCTTAGGCCTATCCGGGACAGTCTTCTGGTTGGCCCTTCTCCTCGGCTTTCCCGTAGCGGTCGGTGTTGGTTGGCAGACCGGTGTCTGGTGGTCTGCCAACCTCTCCGTACACCGGCACGGTAGTCTGATGCTGGGCGAGTGGCGACCCGCACCATTCTTCGTAAGTCAGCCATACGTCATCGCCAGCTCGGAACGTCTCAAGCATCTGGTCATTCATGGTCCCACAGGCACAGGCAAATCCACCCTCCTCGAAAACCTGATTCTTACCGATATCAAAAACGGTGTAGGCCTCTGTGTCATCGATCCCAAGGATGACTTGGTAGACCGGATCCTCGGTCACATCCCCCCGGAGCGCGCCCAGAACGTCATCCTGCTCGACGCAACCGATAGCGACTATCCGGTCGGCTTCAACCCCTTCAGCGGTATCCCGCCCGATCGGCGTAGTCTTGCCGCCAGCGAACTCATCGCCGTCTTTCGTCGCTCCTTTGCCACGTCCTGGGGGCCACGCCTCGAGCACATTCTCACCAATGTGGTCCTCGCCCTTCTCGAGACACCGCAAGCCACACTGCTTGACATACCCCGCCTGCTCCTCGACCCAGCCTTTACGGCGTGGGTGCTTACCCACGTCACCAATCCCCTGGTCCGCGAGTTCTTCCTCGTCGAGTTCGAGCAGGTCATCCGGCGGCGGGGGGATGCCATCGAGCCGATCCTCAATAAGGTTGGTCCCTGGCTCGTCTACCCGGAGCTGCGCAACATCGTTGGTCAGCCGCGCAGTTCCTTCGCCATTCGACAAGTGATGGATCGAGGACAGATCCTGCTGGTGCGAATTCCCGAAGGAGCGATTGGCGAGGACATTGCCTCACTCCTCGGCGCCTTGATCGTGGCTAAGATTCAGCTTGCCGCCCACAGCCGGGTGGATATTGCCCAGGCGAGACGGCGACCATTCTACCTCTACATCGACGAGTTTCAGCACTTTGCCACCAGCTCCTTCACGAGGATTCTCACCGAGGCCAGGGCCTTCCGGCTTGGGCTCATCTGCTCCAATCAATACCCGGAGCAGGTTTCACGCGATCTCCAGCTGGCGATGGGGCGAAACGTCGCTAACACCGTCCAGTGTCTTCATCAACACGGCCGGTACCACTTACAACTCACCCGGCTCGAAGACGCATCACAGGCCGGTTCCCCGTTGCTCCTCCGGGCGGCTCCGCCCTTACCGCCTGGTGATAGCCAGAATACGGTCCGAATCCGCAACCTCTCGCGCACCCGCTATGGACAACCACGAGCGGTGGTCGAGGCGATGGTACTAGGCCGTGACTGTAGCCGGCGGTATGGCCCTGCTGGCCCAGCAGCGCCGCCACAGCCAAAGGCAAGAAAACCAGCGCGGGTCGACGTTGATGAAGAGTAGGGTGTGGCTACAGGTGAGGCTGCGGGTGTGGTTGCTGCTGCCACGGGGCGCGGCCACACCCTAAACTGTCATTTTGCGGCGGATTTGAGCACGAATTGGGAGAGGTAC
>JAUSEJ010001001.1 GCA_030650265.1 Dehalococcoidia bacterium
ATCGCCGTAGGCCCCGAGGTTCTTGCTAGGATAGAAGCTGAAACAGCCAGCGTCGCCAATGGTCCCCACCTTCTTGCCCCTGTACTCGCTTCCGTGAGCTTGGCAAGCATCTTCTATCACAGAAAGGCCATACCTTTTGGCAGTAGCCATTAGCGGATCCATCTCCGCCGGATGTCCGTATAAATGCACCGGCAGAATCGCCCTGGTGCGCCCGGTGATCTTGCCTTCAACATTAGCAGGCTCCAGGTTGGCGGTCTCTGCATCGACATCCACGAACACCGGCGTGGCGCCAGCAAAGGTTATGGCGCAGATCGTGGCCACCGCCGTATTGGGCACAGTAATAACCTCGTCGCCCGCGCCGACCCCGGCGGCCAGCAAGGCAAGATGCAACGCCTCCGTACCCGATCCGACGCCAACGGCGAACTCGCAGCCGCAGTACCCGGCGAACTCCCGCTCAAAAGCCTCCACCTCCGGCCCAAGGACGAACCATCCCCGCTCGATCACGCCAGCTACCGCCGCGTCAATCTCAGCCTTGATGCCCTTATATTGCTCTTTCAAGTCTAGAATTGGGATCATTGAACAACGCCCTTCTTCCAATAGTGGGCCCGGTGCTCGACATAGTACTCGATGGTACGTTTCAAGCCGTCACGCATGGACACCTTGGGCTCCCAACCGAGGATATCCTTGATCTTGCGCCAATCGGCAACATAGTCACCGATCTCGATTGCCTTGCTGTTCGGGGGAAAGGGGGCCAACGCGTAGCTCCCACCGCCGTAAAGGTCAATCAGAGTGTCGACTATCTCCACCAGTCCGGCAGGATAACCCCCCAGGTTGAAGACCTCACCGTCTGCCTTCTCGCTCACGGCCGCCAGCAAGAATGCCTCGACCACATCGTCCACGTAGTTGGTGTCCCTTATCTGCTCTCCATCGCCAAAGATGTTGATCGGCTCTTCGTCGACGACGAGACGGACAAACCAGTTGATGATACCCTGTCTCGGATGCTTCATCTGATGACGCGGCCCGTAGGTATTCGAAAGTCGCAAAGAAGTGGCGCGAATGCCATAGACGTTATTGTAGAGAATATGGTACCACTCGCCCGCCATATTATTGATCCCGTTAACGTCCGTTGGATGCATCGGATGTTTCTCGTCCACCGGCAGATAATCTGCCCGACCGTACTGGCCCCGGGTGCCGGCGAAAAGGATCTTCACCTCCGGATTATGCAAACGACAGGACTCGAGGATGGAGAGTTGAGAGCGGCAGTTGATCTCCAGGTCGGTGAAGGGGTCGCGCATACTGTCCACGTGGCTCAAAGTACCGGCCAGGTTGAAGATATAGTCCTTCCCCTGCACCAGATAGTTCATCGCATACTGGTCCCTTACGTCGGACACATTG
>JAUSEJ010001012.1 GCA_030650265.1 Dehalococcoidia bacterium
CCCGCCTTCGCCGTTGTGCCACCTTCAGGCGCATCAACGAGCGACGAAGGGCAAGTTCCGCACGGACAAGGTCGAAGTTACCAACTGTCTCAGCTATCCTGATCTCCGCACGCCGTCGAGACTCATTAGCCCGGGCGACATCGATTTCGTCAGCACGCTCGGCTGTATCGGCAAGGATAACGACTTTGTCCGGCATAACCTCCAAGAAGCCGCCACTGACAAATAAGCTGACTTCCTCGCTGCCCTTCTTCAGCCTTACTTCCCCTGGCTTGAGCATGGTCAGTAAGGGGGTGTGGTGCGGCAGTATGCCGAGTTCACCCTCGACGCCAGGGGCGATAACCATGCTTACTTCGTCTGTATACACTACCCGCTCGGCAGTAACGATCTCAAACTTCAGGTTGGCCATACCATAAAACAGTGGGACAGGCTACCAACAGCTTGTCGCTGCAAGTTCGCTGCCCCGCTGTCCTCCTATGCATTCATTTTCGCTGCTTTTTCGACGGCTTCTTCGATGGTACCAACCATCAGGAAGGCTTGTTCCGGCAGGCCATCATGCTTGCCCTCAAGGATCTCCTTGAAGCCTCGCACCGTGTCCTTGATCGATACGTACTTGCCCGATTGTCCCGTGAAAACTTCGGCTACGAACATCGGCTGAGATAAGAACCGCTGAATCTTGCGGGCTCGCTGTACGACAATTTTGTCCTCTTCGCTCAACTCGTCAACGCCGAGAATAGCGATAATGTCTTGGAGATCCTTATACCTCTGCAACACACGCTGCACGCCTCTGGCAGTGTTATAGTGGTCCTCACCGACGATCATCGGGTCGAGAATGCGAGACGAAGAAGAAAGAGGGTCCACCGCGGGAAAGAGGCCCATCTCGGCGATGGACCGCTCGAGGGCTATCACGGCGTCAAGATGGCCGAAGGTGGTGGCTACGCCGGGGTCGGTATAGTCGTCGGCCGGGACATAGATAGCCTGGAAGGATGTGATCGATCCCTTTCTGGTTGACGTAATGCGCTCCTGCAAGTCGCCCATCTCCGTCGCCAGTGTGGGTTGATAGCCTACGGCGGAGGGCATACGTCCCAGCAGTGCCGATACCTCGGCGCCCGCTAGAGTGTACCGGAAGATGTTGTCGATAAATAGCAGAACGTCCTGCCCTTCCTCGTCCCTGAAGTACTCGGCCATGGTTAGGCCCGTCAAGGCGATACGCAAGCGAACTCCGGGCGGTTCATTCATCTGACCAAAGACAAGCACCGTCTTGTCGATAACTCCGGAGTCGCGCATTTCGTGCCAGAGGTCGTTACCTTCGCGGGACCTCTCGCCCACGCCGGCAAAGACGGAGAAACCACCGTGCTCGGTGGCGATGTTGCGAATGAGTTCCTGGATAACGACGGTCTTTCCTACGCCGGCGCCACCGTAAGCGCCGACCTTTCCACCTTTCGTGAACGGGGCGACAAGGTCGATGACCTTGAGTCCGGTCTCAAGTATCTGAGCGGAGGACTGCTGCTCTTCGAAGGGGGGAGCGGGCCGGTGGATTGGATAATAGAGATCTGTCTTGACCTCGCCCAAGCCGTCTAGCGGTACTCCCAAAACGTTGAACAGACGGCCGAGAGAGGCTCGACCAACGGGAACGGCAATAGCGCGTCCAGTGTCATTCGCCTCCATGCCCCTTGCGAGGCCGTCGGTGGAAGACATGGCAAGGCAACGAACCCAGTTGTTCCCCAACTGCTGCTCGACTTCTACAATGAGTTTTTCGCCGTTGCCCCGTGTGATCTCGAGTGCGTTGTAAATGGCAGGTAGTTCGTCTGGTGGAAACTCGATATCGACTACCGTGCCCAATATCTGAACTATTTTACCTTTTGCCACTACGTCCTCCTGGTTCGTACTATGATGCAACTAGCTGAGGGCCGCGGCCCCGGCGGAGATTTCCGATAGCTCCCTGGTGATCGTTTCTTGTCGAACCTTATTATAGGTCAGGGTTAGAGAGTTAATCATGTCGAACGCAGCGTCAGAAGCGTTTCGCATAGCCACCATTCTGGCCGAGAACTCGCTAGCGATTGACTCCAGTACGGCGTGATAAACCTGCATTTCCACAAACCTGGGAAGCAACTCCGATAGCACGGCTGCTGGACTTGGCTCGTAGATATATTCTCTTGGTTGGCTCCCCTTCGATTCGGCCGGTTCGACTGGCAGTAACAACATGATCTTCGGTTTCTGAATGGCGGTGTTGACAAAGTCCGTGTAGGCCAGGTAAACCTGATCCACGTTTCCCGCCATGTAGTCGTCCATGATCACCCGGGCTATGGAAACGGTGTCTATCAGTTCCGGATAGTCCCCCAACTGCGTGAAATCCGCTTTGACATCCCGACCGTAGCGTATCATGAAATCGCGACCTCTCTTGCCCACGGTGACCAGGCTAACAGGTACTTTCTGGTCTAGCAGGAAGGCTGCGGTTCGTCGATTCATGTTGGCGTTTAGTCCACCGCATAGGCCCCTGTCGGCGGTGATGTGCACCACGGTGATTCGCTGCACCGGTCTCTGTTGCAGCAACGGATGCAGTACCTCGGCAGAACGGGGCTGAGCAGCGAGGTCAGTAAGAACCTCCTGCATCTTGCGAGCATAAGGCCTGGCGGCGATGTCCCTCTGCTGAGCTTTGCGCATCTTTGAAGCCGCGACCATCTCCATGGCTTTGGTGATCTTCGCCGTGCTCTTGACACTGCGTATTCTTCTTCGAATTTCCCGCGTACTAGGCATTCTTACTCCTCACTAGTACGGCACGTTTTGTTTGAACTCGGTGATCGCCGCCTTCAGGGCCTCAGAGGTCGCGTCGCTTATCGTCTTCTCGCTGGAGATAGCTTTTCCAATGTCGGAGTGAGCGCTATCCATGAAGCGTGTGAAGGCCTCTTCGAACGCCTTTACCTTGTCCACCGCAACGTCGTCCATAAAGCCGTTACCCACGGCAAACAGAATCATGATCTGCTTGTCCAGAGCCATTGGCACGTACTGAGGCTGCTTGAGGATCTCAGTTATGCGCATACCGCGTTCCAACTGGGCTTTGGTAGCCCGGTCAAGGTCACTTGTGCCAAACTGGGCGAAGGCGGCAAGTTCACGATACTGGGCTAGATCGAGTCGCAAACGTCCTGCGACTTGTTTCATGGCTTTGGTCTGCGCCGCGCTACCGACGCGGGAGACAGAGAGGCCCGCATTCACGGCTGGCCGCACGCCGGCGTAAAACAACTCGGATTCCAGATAGATTTGTCCGTCTGTGATCGAGATAACGTTTGTGGGAATGTAGCCGGAGACATCGCCGGCCTGCGTCTCGATGATTGGCAGCGCTGTGAGCGAGCCACCGCCGAATTCCTTCGACAGCTTAGCGGCGCGCTCAAGCAACCGGCTATGCAGGTAGAAGACGTCGCCGGGATAGGCCTCACGTCCCGGTGGCCGGCGGAGCAGCAACGATATCTGTCGATACGCCCAGGCGTGCTTTGACAGATCGTCGTAGATGATCAGAGCATCTTTCCCCTGTTCCATGAACTCTTCGCCCATGGCGCAGCCCGAATAAGGCGCCAGATATTGCAGAGCCGCCGAGTCGGAAGCGTTGGCGGCGACGACGATAGTGTGTTCCATTGCGCCGTACCGCTCCAGAGTGGCTACAGCCTGAGCGACTTTACTGGCCTTCTGGCCGATGGCCACATAAATGCAGATCAGGTCGCCGCCCTTTTGATTGACTATGGTATCAAGGGCGATGGCCGTCTTGCCGGTTGAGCGGTCGCCGATAATGAGCTCGCGTTGCCCGCGGCCGATGGGGATCATGCTGTCGATAGCTTTGATTCCCGTCTGGACCGGGGTGTTCACCGAGCTTCGAGTCACGACATTGGGAGCGATTCTCTCGCACGGACGGGTTTTGCTCGACGCGATAGGTCCCTTGCCATCGATTGGCTGGCCAAGACCGTCGACGACTCGCCCGATCAACTCGGGGCCAACCGGCACCTGGGCAATTCGACCCGTACATCGTACTTCGTCACCCTCTTTGATCTTTGTGAAGTCGCCGAGAATGACGGCGCCGACGCTCTGCTCTTCGAGGTTCAGAGCCATGCCGATGGTACCATTTGGAAATTCAAGTAGTTCACTGGCCATTACACCGGCCAGGCCATGGACACGGGCGATTCCGTCGCCGACGTATACCACGGTACCGACGTCCACGGCCGAGACAGGTGCGCCGAATTCCCGTATTTGCTGCTTGATTATTGAGGTGATTTCCTCAGCACGAACAACCATAAACTAATCCTCCAACTTATCCCTGTTGTTGGTCTATCTTGACGCTTGCGAGAGGCTCCTACGAAGAAGCGATAGCCTCTGTCTTAAGCTTCCATCCAGCACCCGGTCGCCGATTCTGGCGATGACGCCTCCCATGATTTGCGGATCCACGCGAGTGCTTAGAATTATGCGCTTCCCGGTGAGTTTCGAAAGCCGATCAGACAGTGCTGCCTTCTCTTCCTCGTCCACCGGAACGGCGGTAATTACTTCCGCTACCTCGATTCCCCGATGGGTGTTAACGAGTTGCTCATATTCAGAGACGATACCCACAATGATGTTTTGCCGGTCCTTTGTAATCAGCAGAAGCACCAGGTTCAGTACCAGCGGGCGCAGGCCCGTCAGCAACTGAGTCATGAGATTCTTCTTTTCAAGCCGCGATACTTTGACATTCTGTAGGACCGCGGTCACCCGAGGCTCTCTCATCATCTCCGCGGCAACTTTCAGATCGCTGAGGAAGCCATCAAGGTCATTGGTCTCGATGGCCAGCTCGAATGCCGCTCTAGCATATCGTCTTGCTACGCCACTTTCCTGCATAGCTCTCCCTTAAGAGGAGCGGTCATGGTCGGCCCTCCTCTGACAGTCTAGTTATTTCTCAAGCTGGTGCTTTCACTCAGCACTTCTTCGATAAGACGCTTGTGGTCTTCCTTGTTCAGAGACTTATTGATGACTTTTTCCGCCGCCAAAACAGTGAGATCGGCAAACTCCCGACGGAGTTCCGTCACTGCCCTGTCTCGTTCCAGTTGAATCTCACTGCGCGCCCTGACGAGCAGGTTTTCGGCCTCTTTCTTGGCCTCGATCAGCGTCTCCTGTTTTATGCGATCACCTATTTGCGATGCTTGGGCGATGGTATTTTGGCTTTCCTTGCGTGCGGCCTCGATTTGAGCGTGAAACTCCTGCTGAGCTCTTTCGGCTTCTAACCGGACCTGTTCCGCCTGATCCATACTAGCCTTGATCTTGGCTGTCCTCTCGTCCAGCATGCGCATAATCGGCTTGTAGGCTACCATTCGCAGCAGGAGAAGCAGGATCACTATGTTGATGACCTGGGCAATCAAGCCCGATAGATTTATGCCAAGGGCTTCCAACTTAGCCTCCTTAACTTCCGAGTTCTCGAGTTGGTGAGCGCACGACTAGAATACATCTGTCAGATGGTTCATCAACTCGCTCCTGCGAAAACTTCTAGGTGAACTTCAAGATCAGAGCGACGACCAGGGCGTAGATGGCGACCGCTTCCGTAAAGGCGATGCTCAAGATCATGTTGGTTTGGACGATTGGGGCCGCCTCCGGGTTTCTGCCCATCGCCTCGAGGGCTTTGCCCGCCAACAGACCGATGCCGATGCCAGGGCCAATCGCTCCCAGACCGATGGCCAGTCCCGCGCCAAGTAGCTTCATTGCTTCTGGATCCACTGTGTACTCCTTCCTCCTATTTAAAATAATCTGCCTGTGATTCGCCGGGGTCAACCGGCAGTCTGCCAGACCCTGGTCTATGCCCCGTGATGGCTATGCGCCGCTTCACCGTGAGGATGCATGGTCGCCATTGAGAGAAACACGAGCGTTAGCATCGCGAACACGAAGGCCTGAATGAAGCCCACGAAGAGCTCCAAGCCCAGGAAAGGTAAGGCGGCAATCCATGGCACCAGGAAAGTGATCACCGCCAATAGGACCTCGCCTGCGAACACGTTTCCGAAAAGTCGGAAGGTGAAGCTGATTAGGCGGGCCAATTCGCTGATCGTCTCCAGTATACCCACGAACAAGTCGAGGAGACCTGAGACGATTTGTCCTTTCATCAGCTTTCCGATGTTGATGAACTTGGACCCGTAGGTACGTACTCCGAGACTCTTTACGCCGAAATACTCCACGAAAACCATGGCGATCAAAGCCAGCGCCATTGTAGTGTTCAGTCCAGAGTTGGCGCTCCTTAGAATGGGCACGAACACCCCGGTTACGCCGGAGGCATTCCCTTCCTTACCGGGGCTGGCCACAGCATGGTCCGTCTCGATCGCCTGAGCTTCTACCTTCTTGCCAATAGGGGTAAACGCCAGACGGATGCCGGCCACATTAATGGTTTCGTAGGTGACGGCGTGTTTTCCCGGCTCGGGTTCCGTGATAATGCCGATGGTGGAAAACCCTGGCAATAGTCCAATCCAATTGGCGAAGAGAACGAAGAGGAAAATAGTCGCCACCAAGGGGAAGAATGATCGAGACTTCTCCTTGCCGGCTACCCCTTCGATGATTCCGAGAATGGCTTCCAGAATCGCCTCGAAGAAGTTTTGCAGTCCCGTCGGGACCAACTGAAGTTTACGTGTGGCCGCGAAGGAGAGAACTAAGAGAGTTATCATTGTCAGCCAAGTTGCGATGAGGGTGTTGGTAATCGAGAAACCTGCGACGGAGGTGACTTTCTCTGCGGCGAGGACGATCTCGGGCATGGCGACCGGAGCCTGCAGACCACCCACCAGCAATACCACTCCTACACCGGTGGCAATGACAAACTTTGTTCTCCTTGAGAGTTGGGGCACTAAGTATCCTCCTTTCTTTCGGTTTCTTGAACCGTTTGGACAACCATACGGTAGACGCCATAGAAGCCCGCGACAAGGCCGACGAACAGCCCGATAAGCAGGAACAGGGGCTTGACCCGCAAGGCATCATCCACCCATGCTCCCAGTATGACACCGCCGGCAATGCATATCGCTACATACCAGCCGAGGCCAATCAGCCTTAGTGGGCCTATCGCTCCACTCATTTTCAGCCCCCGGATGTCGACCCGCAGAATTATAGCACAGGAGTCTCAGTCAATCAATACTAATTAGCCAAATTTTTCTTGAATTAACAAGTACTTGAGAAAACGTATAGTGTTCTTCTGGTCGATTTTGAAGAAATGAATACAGGAACTGCAACATCAGTTTTCGTCCTTGTCTTCTTGCTTCTTCGGATCGAAGTCGGTCAAATCCAGACTGTTGATGAAATCGCGGAAGGCCGACAACTTTTCAATCTCCTTCTCGTCGAGATGAGAGCTGGATTCTTTGCCTGGCGCCGCTTCGTCCAGAACAATCCCGGCGCGATCGAGAACTGATTCTTCGGCGAAGATGGGGGCTTTCACCCTTACGGCCAGGGCAATGGCGTCCGATGGTCTGGAATCTACCTCGATGTGGCGTCCGCTCACGTCCATAAGTATTCGGGCGTAGTAGGTATCGTTGGCGAGGTCGTATACAACTATCGACGTCACGCTAGCGCCTAGCTCGCCGATGATTGATCGTAGGAGGTCATGAGTCAGAGGACGGGGAACGGCGATTTTCTGCAACTCAATGGCGATGGCATCGGCTTCGGCGGGACCGATCCAAATGGGAAGGTAGCGTTCTGCGCTTTTCTCCTTTAGGATGACCACCCTCTGGTAGTTCATGAGACTGACGCGGATACTTTCAACGACCATTTCAATCACTGCCTTGCCTCCCTTCCACTAACCACTGCACTCTGACCAATTCTACCCTCTGGGTCGAATACTGTCAACACGAATGCTAGGCCTGTCGAATGCTGATCTTGGATGGTAAGGAAGTCCGGCGGTCGGTCAGTCGTATGTCCAACGGCAAGGGAGAATCATGTGCATTGGTCAGTAATCCGACTAGGCCGGATCGGAACTTGACGCCGGTTCGGCCAAAGCTTCGTTTTGAACGATCCTCTTGGCTTCACGATAACTGTACAGGCCAACGGCGAGGACGACCAGAGACATAATGAGGAGCACGGTCAAGATGCCAATGAAGTCGGCGAGAGCCCCGATCAGCACTAGTGGTAGCACAGAGGCCAGATTGCCGAAGGTGAGTTGAATGGCAAAGATTCTTCCCCTCATGGAAACTGGGGCTCTTTCCTGAATAAGGGTCTGGGCCGGGATGTTTATAAGCGGGAAGGCCAATCCGATCAACAACGATAAAATCATCACGACGCTAACCAGGCTAATGGCGCTGGGAATGTCGCCCGGATCGATGAGCCTTGGTACCACGGTGCTCATGAGAAAAC
Source organism: Dehalococcoidia bacterium (assembly GCA_030650265.1). The sequence goes on from JAUSEJ010001012.1 coordinate 8,323, forward strand.
CGCTACCCCCTGGCGCGATCGACAGGACGGCCAGAGATAGCGACATGGCTATCAGCCCAATAGATGACAGCGCCGCCTTGCCGAATCGTTCGGTGAGTCGCGGCAATAGGATGGTTCCAACGAGGATACCGAGTCCGGCGGGAGCGAAGATATAGACCGCGTCGTCGGCCCGAACGCCAAGGACGCGGGCT
>JAUSEJ010001013.1 GCA_030650265.1 Dehalococcoidia bacterium
GAGGCAAGCCGCTCCACCTCGCTATCGAATTCCATTTCCCGGGCCCTGTCCACCAGAAAGGCGGCGTTCATTATCATGTCATCGCCGTAGGCCATATTAAGGCGAAAATCAACGGAGATTCGCCTCAGGGGCCCGAGCAGAGCTTCCCTTTCCCCGATCTTTTTCTCCTCTAAAGCGCTTTTGATTATCTTGCTCAAGGCGTCCTTATCCACCGTGGTTGCCGCGGCCTTGATTTTCTCGTTTTCCCGCGCCAGTTCGCTAAAGACGGCATTCATGTCTTTCCAAATGGCTTTGAGCCCCAGCTCCACCTTGTTATCCAACTCCCGCAGTAACTTCTGAAACTCAATATACCGTGTCCTAAGGAGGTTGCGAATCTCCTCGGCATTCGGCGCTACGGTGTAGAACCTCACGGGGAGGAGGGCATGATCCTTCATCACCGTCTCTATGACCTTCTCGTGGGCGACCATGGTATCCTTCCCGACCTCGTACCTGGCCATCGACACGCTGCTGACCACGGCCGCCAGGTCTCTGTAAGCGATCGTCGTGACCGGGTCGCCCCGCCCACCGATGCCGATCGGGCCGAAGTTCCTGGAATCCCCCGTTCCAATTATGCAGTATATGTATTGACCTTGCTCAGCCACTGATTTCCTTTCGCCGGTCTACGCGGAGTTTTCGCCGCCGCTTGTGTGAACATCCGCGCTCCTGCCTTCCATGCCCTTTACTCATTCTCTAGAGGATCGCCCCTGAGCCGGATTCTCTTGCGCTCGAACTTGATCATGTTACCATCATCGTCCAGTAACACGTCATAGTCAGCCAGGATATCGGTAGCAGGGGGAATCCTGGTCATTACCAACATGTCGAGAGTGATATGCCACCCTTTGTCATCTTTGGAAGCTCCGGTGACAGTTACCGGCTTGAGTCCTGTGAGCTCTGAGAGCTCGGTCTTGGCTCGTTTAACTAGTCCTTTGATATCCACAGACAGTCCTCCTTTGGGTTGCCAGAGTTGGTTGGGGCCTTGTGATAGCCGGCCTCACTGAGCCTTGGCCTCACGAATGGCACTGAGCCGTTCCAGCAAGAAACTTTCCTGCTGATCATATTCCTCCTCTGCAATCTCGTCCATGTCAAGTCGGGTCTGGAGCTCGAGGAGTTGGCCCCGGACCAGGTCCTCATCGAGAAGCTCACGCTCCGCCTCCTCGGTCAACGTCTTCGCCAACCAGGCGACCAATTTCGGCCCTCCAAGCACGGGCAAGGTCAACAAGCCTAGTAACCCCATTCCCTTTCCCCCTTCACAGTTCCTGCCAGTTTACCACGATGTTCACAAAATTATAAGGGGGAACCGGTCCAACGTACTTGAAGGCTATCCGATTGCTCCACCTCTCGTCCAACTCCCTTATTGCCCGGTCAAAGTCTTGCTCCTGCTCTTTGTCTACCAGGAAAGCGGCATTCAGTATCGCCCGGTCCACCAATGTATCGTTCTCCTGAACACGGTGGGCAATCGGCTGAAGGGGCAACAAGATACCGGCTGCCTCCTGGCTTCTCTTCCGACCCAGCGCCTCCTTGACCAGCCGTCCCAGGGGTATGCCATCGAAGCGGATTGCCTCCGGGGATTTGCCGGAGAGCGAGTTGCGCAGCTTCCTTATGTCCGCATTATCGGCAACGATCTCCTCGAAGATAGCCTTCTCATCGCGCCAGAAGGCTTTGAGGCCCAGTTCAACTTTGCCTTCTAAATCCCTCAGCAACCCATGGAATTCCTCGAACCTGGCCGACAGCAGCTTCCGGATGTCCCCCAGCGGGTCCGCCGATTCAGTGCTAGTAATAGTACTGAATCTGACGGGAAGAAGGGTGAATTCTCTCATAACGGTTTCGATGACCCTCTGGTGAGCCATCATATACTGACGAGTGCTTTCGTAATGCTTGACCGGCGAGTCGCTGACCACGGCGGCGAGACCCTCGTGAGATATCGTGCGCACCACCCCAGCCCCGTTGCCAATGGCGACGGCGTCGAAAATGCGGTCTTCGTGGCAAAGGATGATGCAATAGATGTACTTCTGTAGTTCAGCCATGGGCGCCGCCCGCTACAGTCCGATCTTTGGCGAAACGGAGATGCTGAACATCATCATCCGTCAGGCGCCTAATGTTGATCAAGAAATTTCCACCTGAACCAGACTTGCCCCGGCAATAGGCAATGAGCAGGTCCGACGCCTGACGAAGTCTGGTGAACTCCATCTTCGCTATCCCGTCTCCCGGCTTGCGGTCAGGGTGGGCTTGTGCTGCCAAGCGTCGGTATGCCCTCCTGACATCAGCCTCTGAAATGACGGCGCCCAGGCCGAGAACCTGCCTGGCCTCCTCTATCTTCTCCGGGCTTGGTCTGGTTACCTCCACTGTGGCGAAGCTATAGGGTGGCAGGGGACCAATGATGCGAAATTCGATCTGATCGTGGAAAAGCTCGTTAAGTTGCTTTACCCGACCGTCAAACTCGTCCTGCCTCGCTTTCTCCACCAGGAAGGCCACGTTCATCACCATCTGGTCGGAGAGCAGAGAGTTGGGTTGCACGTCGATGGCCACAGGCTTGAGAAAATCTATCATCCGCTCCCGGTAGCTGTCCCGGCGCCGATCCATAGCCGCCTTCGCCATCTGCCCGAGACGGATGCGCTCTTCCAATCCAGCCTCGACGGTCCCTTCTCCCGACCTTCTGGCAAT
>JAUSEJ010001015.1 GCA_030650265.1 Dehalococcoidia bacterium
GCCGCCTGGGCCGATGCCACTGAGCCTCTGAGTCGCCTGGTTGGCCTTGGCTTGCCTTTTGTCGCTTCGCCACTGGGTCGAGGCACTGTTCCCGACGACGATCCCAGATGCGTTGGCGCGGCTCGCTCTCTGGCGTTGAAACAGACGGATGCCATACTAATGGTCGGCGGCCGCTTCAACTGGATATTTCTTTCTCGGGGCGGCTATTCTGACGCTGTGGGTACCTGGCCCCCCGATGTGCGCATAGCCCAGATCGACGTGGTGCCGGAAGAAATGTATAGCGCCGTCACGGTAGACATAGGAGTCACCGCCGATTGTGCGACGGCAATTGATGCTCTTTGCGATGCCTTGTCGGGCCGGTCGCTGCGATCGGCTTCTACCGGCTGGCTCGAGGAGTTACAAGCAGCATCCCTTCGCAATCAGGCCTCGCTGCAAATACAAATGTCTTCTGACGCCATCCCCATCAACCACTTCCGCCTGTGGCGAGACGTGCGCGATACCCTTGACCGGGACGCAACTGTGGTGGTTGACGGTGAGATCACCCTCGGCGTTGGGCGCATGGTGATGCCTTGCTACTACCCCCGCCATCGGCTCAATCCTGGCACTACCGCCTGCATTGGCACCGGCGTACCGTTTGCCATTGCCGCCAAGCTAGCGAGGCCCGATAAGCAGGTCATTGCTGTGCTTGGCGACTACGCTTTTGGTACGGCGTTTACGGAAATCGAGACAGCCGCCAGAATCGGGGCAAACGTCGTGTTTGTGGTGAACAACAACGGAGGAATTACCGGCCACTTGAGTCAGAAGGCTCGTTACCGGCCGGAGGACCCCATGATTTCGGCCTTGCTGCCCGCCCGTTACGAGAAAATGGCCGAGATGGTTGGTGGCTATGGCGAGCTGGTGGAAGACCCTGCCCAGATCAAGCCTGCTCTCCGGCGTGCCTTCGCTGCCGGGACTGTGGCAGTCATCAACGTGATGAGTGACCCTCTGGGGACAGCAGGCAGCCGGCGATCCTCGGAGCTTTAGCGGTGTGGAAGCCTGCTCCAAAGATCAATAGATTGCTCGGAGGACTAATAGATTCGCTGTGGCTCGCCCGCTAGTATCTAACCACGGGTAAGCGAAAATAGATCTGAGGTGAAATAGACGATGTTGGCACTCGATGGCATCAGGGTTATTGATTGGACCATCTATCAGGCAGGCCCGGTAGCAAGTGAAATGCTCGGTGACTTTGGCGCCGAGGTGATAAAGGTCGAGCAAAGGGGTGTTGGCGACCCGGGAAGAGCCTTTATCACCACAAGCGGTGTGAGAACAAGGTTGGCTGGCGACCGGAACTACTACTTCGAGACCAACAATCGCAACAAGAAGAGCATTACCTTAGATTTGACCAAGCCGCAGGCGAAAGAAGTTATGCGCCGGCTTGTGGAGAAGTCCGATGTGTTCGTGCAAAACTATCGCCAAGGGATTGCCGAAAAGTACCAGCTGGACTACGAGAGTCTGCGCAGCATCAATCCCCTGATCATCTACGCATCGGCAACCGGACTTGGCGAGAACGGTCCGGAGAGCCACCGCCCCGCGATGGACCCGGTCGGCATCTTTCGCACTGGCTTTGGGCATCTAGGAAAGATGCTCGATGCTGAGCCGGTATACGCGCCAGGCGGCCTTGCCGATCAAGTAAATGCATGGTCGCTGGCCTATGGCATCATCATGGCGCTACTGGCACGGGAGCGACACGGCATCGGACAGAAGGTCACTTCCTCATTCCTCAGCTCCATGATGTGGCTTCAGGGGCTGGCCCTTGGCGCCTATC
>JAUSEJ010001042.1 GCA_030650265.1 Dehalococcoidia bacterium
ATCAATGGAACTGGGGTAGCAGTTGGCGGAGGGGGTCCGGTAAAGGTCAGCAGTTTCGTACACTTTTCTGTACTCAAGGCCTCTTGACCGACAAGAGCAGCGCAAAGTGCGTAGATTTCCTGAGACACTCTTACTAACCCCGGCCCCCAAGATCTAATCCCTATATAAACTTTAGATAGATGACAGGCGATGTGGGTTAGGGATATGCTAGTAGTAAGCGGGTTCAGCTACAGACAAATGTCGGTGACACGGAAATCCTTTCGCAGGCGTAACGATGAATGCACAAAACCAGGTCATTCTCTGTGTTGACGATGACGAAGCGAATCGCAAGCTGCTGAAAAACATACTCGTACCCAGAGGCTATGTGGTGGTCAGCGCCGCTGGCGGCGCTGAGGCCTTGCAGATGCTAAGAAGTCAGTCAATCGACCTCGTGCTTCTTGATGTCTTGATGCCGCTGATGGACGGATTTGAGGTGTGCCGGCAGATCAAAGAAGACCAATCGCTCAGGAACATTCCGGTCATTATGATTACGGCACTGACCGCCACAGCAGATCGCATTCGCGGCATCGAGGCCGGGGCAGAGGAGTTCCTGTCAAAGCCATTCGACCAGGCCGAGGCACTCGCCAGGATCAAGTTATTGTTGAAGGTTAAGGAACTCAACGACGACCGGGACCGCGCCGAGGAGGCGCTGCTACAGTCCCACACCGAATTGGAGCGTCTCGTGCAGGAACGGACGGCGGCATTAGCACAAGCCATCGTAATGCTGCAAGCAGATATTGCCAAACGCGAGAAGGCGGAAAATAGGATACAACGCCAACTCGAGCATCTCACCGCTCTGAGCACCATAGATCGAGTAATCGCCTCCAATTTTGACTTGGGCCTCAGCCTTTCAGAGATTCTCATCCATGTAACGACAGAACTTGGCGTTGATGCGGCCGACATTCTGGTATTGAACTCCATTTCCCAGATGCTGGAATTCGGCGCCGGCCGCGGCTTCCGCACCAAAGCCGCTGAAACGATGCAAGTGCGTTTGGGCGAGTGTCACGCCGGGCGCGCCGCCTTGGATCGCCAAATCGTCGAAATATCGAATCTGAATGAGCAAACGGACAATTCGCTTCTGCCTAAATGTTTGGCAGGCGAGGATTTTGTTTACTACTTCGGCGTACCGCTGATAGCCAAGGGACAGGTCAAGGGCGTGTTGGAAGTCTTTCAGCGCGCCGGGCTTGAACCAGACGCAGAATGGCTCAACTTTCTCAAGTCACTCGCCGGGCAGACGGCGATTGCCATTGACAATGCTTCTATGTTCGACAGCCTGCAGCGCTCCAACTCGGAACTCAGGATCGCTTACGAGGCCACCATGGAAGGTTGGTCCCACGCCCTCGACCTGAGGGACAGGGAGACCGAAGGCCATTCCCAACGAGTGTCGGACACGACGGTGAGATTGGCGCGTTCCTTCGGACTCAGCGAGGAGGACTTGATTCTTCTTCGGCACGGTGCGTTGCTGCACGACATTGGCAAGATGGGCATACCGGATACGATTCTGCTCAAGCCAGGCCCGCTGACGGAGGAGGAATGGATTGTCATGCGACAGCATCCCAAACTGTCGTACGAATTGCTGGCGCCCATCTCCTATTTGCGGGCGGCGATCGACATTCCCTATTGCCATCACGAGAAATGGGATGGTTCCGGATATCCGCGCGGACTAAAAGCCGAGCAAATTCCCCTCGCCGCGCGCATATTCGCCGTGGTTGATGTCTGGGATGCACTCAGTTCTGACCGTCCGTACCGCGCCGCCTGGCCCAAAGACAAGGTGCGCAAACATATTCTATCGCTGGCGGGAACGCACTTTGACCCTGCAGTGGTAGCGCGCTTCGCGACGGAAATGGCCAATCACGCGAGAGACCCGTAATCGCCCCGGTGTTTACCAGCATCGAATTGGCGCCGGTTATGATATTTAGCGCTAGTAAAGATTCAGTAATCATGACTTCTCCGGACTTCTTAAAATACAAACACAAAGGAGATTCAAAATGAAATTCACAGCGAGCAAACTCCTGATCCTTATTGCGGTCGTGATCTTCCTGCTAGCGGCGTTTTCCGTGTCGCTTGGCACCGTCACCGTCGGTTTGGTGCCATTGGGGCTGGCGTTCATGGCAGCGAGCTTCCTGGTTCGCTGAATACCTGCATCTGCCGGCCATGAATCCGAAAGTGACGCCGTGTTTGACTTGGGCCTCAGCGTCGAGGCCCTGCGCGAGAAGTATTATCCATGTGCTTTGTGACAGGTCGGAGTCGCGTCACCCCGATGAGCTTTGGATCGATAACGAGCAGCGTGGCTAGTGAGTCGACGAGTTTTCGTTTTGGGAGCCCTCAGCACTAAAGTTCCTAACGCGAAAAAGCCGGGCTGGGAATATCCCATCGCCCGGCTTTCCATTATAGGGAGAACAGGCCCATCAGCTCTCTTTCTTAGTCTGCGGCTAAAGCTGGATCAGGTCCTGTTCCCCCATATTGCCGTTCAACTGGTGTGTTATTCGGCTGTTATGGCCTCGGGGTCGCCTGAGCTTGTTGGGTCGCCTGAGGCTTCTGGGTCGCCTGAGCCTGCTGGGTCGACTGAGGCTGCTGGGTCGACTGGCCCGGCTGAGTCGACATCATCGGGGCCGATCTCCCGCTAAACATGAACCAGAGCCCCCCTACTACCAATATCGCCAGAATTATTCCCAGGATCAACCCCATGTTCATGCTGCTACCGCTACTGTCAGTTTGTGCCATTTCTTGATTCTCCTTTCATTACGCTTCCTCGTCAGTCTTCCAGCAAACCAAGACCGCATCTTCCGCGCTTCTTTCCAGTATACACCCATATCGATGCCTTTCCAAATCCTCCGAGTCACAAGTTGGAGAGGATAGCCGGTTGAGGTCAGGGCCTCTGGCGGCCTATGCACTTCTGAGGTTCATGATCACAATTGGCTTTAGTTGCTGAAGTTCGTAGGTCCTCCAATATCCTGAGAGAGCGCAAATCGATGTATAATCTCATTTACTCGGTAGATGAGGAGACTACGATGCCCATTTATTACGCCTGCGAGTGTGGGGCGGAGCTAAGACTGCGATTCGATAACATACGCCAGGCGGACTCCCGGCACGTTCAGGGATACGCTTACAACATCGACGACCTGTTCGGCTACCTGGATCGGGGAGAGACGACCTCGCACGACATCCTCGACATGAAGGGCGAGGTCCTGTCGCCCGGCAATTGCAGCGCCCAGCACGAGAGTACCGGCGAATGCAAT
>JAUSEJ010001043.1 GCA_030650265.1 Dehalococcoidia bacterium
TGCAAGAAATGCCACATCCGGGCCTTCGAGGAATACGAAGAATCCATTGTGGCCAGGGCTATTGTGACACCGACCTTCCGGGCCATGCTTGAGGACTACGCGGGCAAGGGCAAGGACAAGCGCTACTGCCTCAACTGTCATGCTCCTCAAGCCGTGGTATTTCCGGACCTGGCCGATTCCATGGTCAAGCAGATCATCTCCGGAGATCCCACGTTCGAGGGCGTCGGCTGCATCCAGTGCCATCTCATCAAGGCCGTGGAGCCGAACGTCAAGGGGCATCCTCCGATCAAGGTGGAACCGGGCCGGACCGTGTTCGGCGGCTACAAGGATTTTCTTGAGAGCAAGGCGCACGAGTCACAGTTTGTCGACATTTTTAAAAAGTCAGACCTCTGCCTGAGCTGTCATACCATTGCCCCGCCCGGCGTCCAGGCGGCCGAGGCCGTCGGCAATTGGAAAGGCAGCAAGGCGGCCAAGGAGGGCAAGACCTGCCAGACCTGTCATATGCCGCAGGGGTTCGACTCGTCGGCGAATGAGGAGAAGAAGCGCGACATCGCGGGGCACGAGTTCAACGGCAAGTCCCCGGCGCTTCGCAAGCAGGCCTTTGACCTGGACTACGAAACCGAGGTCCAGGGGGCCAAGGCTAAACTAATCGTGAAGGTGAAGAACCTTGTCCCCCATAATGTACCCACGACGCATCCGATCTGGAACCAGGTGTATCTCCAAGTCAGCATTCGCGGACTGAATCTGAAAGAGGTCTTCAAGGAGAAGCGCATCTATGGGCGGACGTTCGCCGATGCGAAAGGCAACAAGACGTTGATGGACCATGACGCGGTCAAGCTGATCGAGGACACCGTCCTCAAGGCGGAGGAGACGCGCGTGGAGAGCTTCACCTTTCCGACGCCCGAGGGCACACCGTCCTTCGATGTGGAGATTTCACTCCACTATGCCACCCCCGGCGAGTTGTGGCCGGAGGCGTTCGCCAAGCGCGTCGCGTCGTTTACGGCAAGGGGCATGACGGACCCCGTCTTCAAGTCCTCGGAGATCACGAAGCACTGCGGCAACACCAAGGTGGCGGAGGGGAAGCTCAAGAAACTACCCTGCCCCTAGTGCTCCGGCCGGGGCAGGGTTATTCGAAAGTGATGGTTGAGCCGGGCGACTTGGTGCGGAAGATCTGGATGGCCGTGTAAATGTTCTTCGCGGGCTGGTTCAGAATCAGTTCCGATTCCGTGATGTGCGTGTCGATCAGTTCGAAGGGCCCGCCGCTGTAGTAGATCCGGCACTTGTCCATCTGGCAGTTCTTATACACGTGGTTGTCCAGCACCAGATCCTCCTTGGTGAACGTCTTTTGATCCACCACGATGTACTGCTGTTCCACGACCCGGACTATATCAGCCGTGCTCTCGCCAGGCAAGGGGAACACCGTGGCGATCTTGCTTGACCGGCGGAGCTGATTGCTTGAATATTGCCTGGCGGCTCGCTACAATAAGCCGCCATTTTGTTTTCCAGATACTACC
>JAUSEJ010001053.1 GCA_030650265.1 Dehalococcoidia bacterium
TCCGACAGTGGCGACCCTCGCGAACCATCGCCAGCGCCGCCGTGTAATGTCGTGCAGCCTCCTCGTTGGCACAGAGAGTGAGGGCCCGCTCACCGGCAGCGAAAAGCGCTGCAACAGCACGGTCACCCTTGGCCTCCGCACCAGCGCCGCGGTAGTGACGAGCCAGACGGTTCACATCGTCCGGTCGTCCGTCTGAGAAAGACTCGAGGGCTTCAATAACCGCCACATGGGCGCGGCGCCGGATCATTTCCGGTTGTTCGGCATAGGCAACCTCCTGGATGAGTGGATGGGTGATAGTGTAAACGACGTTCAACCCGTCCATCCCCTCGACCACCAAACCAGCAGCTTGCAGACGCCGCAGGGCATCGAGGAGAGTTTCTTCCTCCATACCACTTGCCTCAAGCAGTACGTCATGCGACGTAGCGTCCCCCATGACGGCAATTAGGTCAAAGACGCGCCGTTCCGCTCTTGCCAGACGGTCCAGTCGCTCCACGATAAGCTGTCTGACACTTGGTGGTAGCGAGTTTGCCCCTTTGCCGTCAAGAACCCAGCCATCTCCGGCGCGAGTGAGATTGCCAGAGTCGATGAGGCCGGTGACCAGAGTTTCGATGAAGAGTGGCGTTCCACTAGCACGAGCGTCAAGAAGAGTGAGGAGTCCAGTTGGTGGGTCTCCGCCGATGATGCCCCGCGCCAGTTCACATACTGCATCTGGCCGGAGGCGCGGAACAACGATTTCGTCGGCCAGCCCATCACGTTTCAGTGACACTACCGAGCCCAGCAAACCGCGCGAAGTGTCCAAGGCATCGCTGCCATAGGTGGCAAGCAGGAGAATCCGTTGACCTGACAGGCCCCGTGCAATGTAGTGCAGCAGGTCGAGCGAAGCAGGGTCAGTCCTGTGCAGGTCGTCCGCTAGAAAGGCCACTGGCGCCTCCTGAGACAGACGTTGGAGAAGGCACGACACCGCTTCGAAGAGTCGCATCTTCTCGAGGGCGGGATCGTTTAGTCCTTCAAAGTTGGACGGAGCGGGGAGTTGGAGACCTTCGAAAATACGTCCGAGGCTCGGCAGTCCACTTACCAGGATTTCCAGACGGAAGGGGTCGTAGCTGCGCAAGAGGGGACCAAGGGCATCAATGATCGGAGCGTAAGTAAGTCCGGCTTCCAAGGGATAGGCGTGACCTTTGAGTACGGTGAAGCCACGAGCACCGGCCAGGGCGAGAGATTCTCGGGCCAAACGCGTCTTGCCGATCCCGGGCTGGCCGGTTACGAAGACCGTGTGTCCCTGCCCTCTGGCCGCAAGGTTGAGCGCCGCGGAAAGGCGGCCTAGCTCGTCTTCGCGGCCAACGAAAGGTCCTTCTCCCGGAAGGATTCTGAAACCTGAGGATCTTGGCAAAGTAGTCCTGGTTTTGCGATCGCCAAGGCGCCTGTCCATGCCCAAACCACCTTTCGGGCCGATGCGACTTCTTTGGCGCTCGCCAACGCATAAGGTAACTGCTATTGGCTATTATAATCCGTTATACATTGGCAATCAATCCACCTTTTCGATATCAGCTATTCTTGATTCAACACGCGGTTATCTTGATGTCCCCCTAGTCACCGAAGAACTTCCTTGGCAAGTCGGCCAACACGGTCTCGATTGACATCTCGGCGACGCCGGCTTCTCGTAGCTTCGGAATGAAATCGGTGAGCAGATTGGTGTAGGTGCGCTCGGGAGGACGCGGGGGCGTCACAGTTGACCTTCCATAGTAGATTCCAACTATGTCTTGCGATAGCAGGAGTTGGGAGGCGTAGCCGGCGGATATGATACTCATGGCGATGCCCCGTCTGACGACGTCCGGCATCATGCTGGCAACCCCAATCCGGTCGACGCCAACGATGGCGCCCCGTTTCAAGATGTCGAATTGATTAAGCAGGTCGCTGTTGCCGCAGCAGTGGCCGTTAACGATGCGGGACAAATCGGCGCCCTCTGACTCGAAGATGTCGATCTGCTCCTTGCCCATAGTCCCCCCCTCGGTGTGCGTGACGATGGGCGCGCCGGTCTTCTTGTGAGCGCGGGCCGCCGCTCGCAGCGTTTTCTCCTCAAACTCGCCGATCCGGCCGAGGCTGGTGGCTACCTTAATAGCGCCAGCCTTGATCTCGGTTCCCCCCATTCCTTCGGTGAGTTCCGAGACCATCCAGTCGGCGATCTCGTCGATTTCCAGCAGTCGGAAGTAGACCGGGAGCCAGTGGTCTTCCTTGTAGAGGCCGGTCGTGGCGATAATGTTGATACCGCTTCGCCTGGCGACGTCTACCATGAAGCTCAGATTGCGACCGATGTCGGCCGGGCTAGGATCCAAAATGGTTTTCACGCCGTACTCGCGCAGGGCTGCAAGCTCCGTAGATATCTGCGTCAAGTCGCTCTCGCGTCTGGCGGCGTTTCGGCTATCCAAGTCCCACCCCGGGTTGGCGAGGAAAACGTGCTCGTGCATGAGCGCCCGACCCAGCGCAGCTACAGGTACCGGTCCCAAAACTGTGTTTACCTTCGTCATGGTGGATAAATCCCCCGATCTTTCTGACTCCCTTGAGATGTCGCCGGACCTGTGGAGAATCGGCGAAGCAGCGCCAGATTAGCACAAGAGCAAGGAAAAGGCAACGTCTTGGGCGCTCTTCGGATCGGTAGGCGACCTGTCGACTTGACTTCGACTTCGTCGATATGGTAATGTTGACACTGCACAAGCTACGATGGAGAAAAGTAGGCGAGGGTAGCTGCCCAGCGAGTCTGAGAATGGTGGGAGCAGACGCAGCGATCTCGGGCGAAGATCCCTCCTGAGCTGCCAACCGAAAGCGACAAGATGGTCGACGAGTAGACTTGGCCGGATCCGCCGCCCGTTATCAGCGGCGAGGGCATCCTTCCTCAAGAAGGGGGCGTGCCTTTTTGAGTGGGCCCGTTGTTGGTCAATTAGGGTGGTACCGCGAGCATGCAAATCTCGTCCCTGAAGGGGCGGGATTTTTTGTTGCGATCAAACAGTCTACGGCAGGGTTGGACGGTCGAGGAGGTTGAAGAATGTTCAAACAGGTCAACAGCCGGGTTAGCTTTCCCAAGATGGAAGAGGAGACGCTGGCTTTCTGGCATGATCGGGATATTTTCGCCAAGAGCTTGAAGACACGGGAGGAGGGGCCTCTCTTCGCCTTCTACGAAGGTCCTCCCACCGCTAACGGCAGTCCCGGCATCCATCACGTTTTGGCGCGCGTCTTCAAGGATGTCATCCTGCGATACCGGACCATGAAGGGCTTCTATGTTCCCCGCAAGGCCGGCTGGGATACACACGGCCTACCGGTGGAACTGGAGATCGAGAAGGAACTGGGCTTCTCCGGGAAGCAGGAGATCGAGCAATACGGGATAGCCCCATTCAACGCGAAATGCAAGGGCAGCGTTTTCCGCTACGTGAAAGAGTGGGAGAATCTGACCGAACGAATCGCGTTCTGGGTTGACGTTAAAGACCCATACGTCACGTTCAATAATGGCTATGTCGAGAGCTGCTGGTGGATTGTCAAGCAGCTCTGGGACAGGGGCCTGGTGTTTCTCGGCTACAAGGTTACCCCCCACTGTCCGCGCTGCGGTACGTCGCTGAGTTCCCACGAGGTAGCGCAAGGCTATCGTGATGATACCAATGATCCCTCGATCTACGTCAAGTTCGAGTTGGTCGGTGAGCCGCCCCTTGTTATCGATAGCATTAAGGAAGTGAAGACCTTCTTCCTGGTCTGGACCACCACTCCCTGGACTTTGCCGGGAAACGTTGCTCTGGCGGTTAATCCCGATGAGGAATATATGGTGATCGAGATTAATTCGCCTGATGCTGAGCGAGAGGTGACCGAGCGCCTTATTCTGGCGAGGGATCTACTGGCTGCAGCCGTCCTTCAGCGGAAGGATGAGTACAGGGTAGTGGCGACGCTGCGGGGAAGGGACCTGGTGGGCACTCGATATTCCCCACTCTTTGCCTTTGTGCCAATCGAAGTTCCTGCCCACAGGGTAGTCGCCGGCAATTTTGTTTCGATGGCTGATGGCACAGGGATCGTTCACATCGCGCCGGGCTACGGCGAAATAGACCTCGAGGTCGGACGGGCCGAGAACTTGCCTGTGGTCCAGACTGTGGATCTTCGGGGAAGGATGTTTGATTTGCCTGCCAGCTTTAGCGGCCTGTTTGTCAAAGACGCTGATCCGCTTATAATCGAAGACCTGACTAAGCGGGGTCTGATGTATCGCAGTGAACGCATTGTGCACACCTACC
>JAUSEJ010001054.1 GCA_030650265.1 Dehalococcoidia bacterium
CCCGCCTCAGCGCGATCCCCGGTCATGTTAACACGATGACTAGTACGCATGTTTATCTCTAATGACCGAGATCATAGTGCGGAGGATAATCTTGATATCAAGCAAAAGAGTCCAGTGCTCGACATACCAAATGTCGTAGGCTGTGCGTTCCTCTACAGAGGTGTTTCCCCGAAGGCCGTTTACCTGGGCCCACCCCGTAATCCCTGCCCTTTCCTTGTGGCGCTCGAAGTAGCGGGGAACCTGTTGGCTAAATTGCTCTACGAAAACGGGGCGTTCGGGCCGGGGTCCCACTATACTCATTTCGCCGAGAAGAACGTTAATGAACTGCGGCAACTCATCGATCGAAGTTCGACGAAGAAACGTTCCCAGCCTGGTGCGACGGGGATCGTTCTCTGTAGCCCACACCGGACCGGTTCTGACCTCCGCATTCGGCTTCATCGAGCGGAACTTGACCATTTTGAAGGGCTTTCCATCCAGACCGACCCGCACTTGAAGGTAGAACACCGGCCCACTTGGTGAAGTGAGCTTAATCAGCATGGCCATAAGAAGCATGAAAGGCGAGACTAGGATGAGTGTGGCGGCGCTCAGAAGCGTATCCATGGCGCGCTTTATGGCTAGATTCCACCCTCGCAGGGCTACATCTCTGATGCTAACCATCGGCAGACCATCAAGATCGCCAATCGAAACCGCCGAAGCCATGATCTGGAAAACATCAGGAAAGAGTTTGATATTGACTCGCTCCTTTTCGCACCGGGCCACAATATCGATGATGTCCTGATGGGACAGGGACGAGTCGACGACGATTATTTCTGTCACCTTGTGCTGGTGAACAACATCGCCAACCTCGTCGATTTTGCCGAGCGCCGGCAATCCCGTAAAATGCAGGTCACCGCTGTCCGACTTGCCGCTTACGTAACCTACCAATTTGTAGCCCAGCCGGGGCGATTGACCTATCTTGTCGGCGATGATTTTGCCAATCGGGCTGACGCCGACAAGGAGCACTCTGTCCTCGGCGACCCCTCTGCTCCTCAACACACCATGGACCCAGTATTCAACCAGCCGGCAAAACCAAACGAGAAATATGCCGGCCAGCCAGGCCAATAGCAGCATTCCTCTAGAATAATCGAAATCCCGGAGAGTAAATGACGTGATGGCCATGGTCACAACGGTGCCAATCGAGACGGCAGTCAGGATGCGATATAGTTCGTCAATACGGGAGGCGCCCCGCTTGATAGCATAGAGGCCCTGAAGAGCAAAGACCAGGGGGAAAAGCAACGCTTCAATTATGGCGACAGAAAGATAGAGGTCCCACGTTTGGAAAACCTGATAGGATATTATGTGAGAAGGGAAACGAATAAAATAGGCTAGCCACAAAGAAATATCGACGACCAGAATATCCAGAAGAAAGGTGACCGCGAGGAAAACCTTATTAGCTCGGCTGTTCATTGATTCATTCTCTCAAATCACCCTCTTCTGGTTGATTGGTCTGAGGAGGTTGGTAACGTGAGCCAACCCACCACGTCCATAGATCGCGCCAACGATCAGCCAGTGAAGGAAGAAGCCAGTGCTCTGCTGGTAGTGCTTCCGATAGAAGATCAACATAGCCTTGTAGAAGGCGCTGGTCGTCGCAGCCCTGGCCTGCCGGCTGCTCTCCCCCTTGTAATGGAGAACTGTCACGGCAGGATTGTACAGCACCTTCCATCCCTTCTGCTTCATGCGAAAGGCCCAATCGAGGTCCTCCCCATACATGAAGAAGCTCTCGTCAAGGAGTCCTACTTGCTCCACGACCTCCCGCCGCACCATCATGAAAGCGCCCACGACGGAATCCACCTCCGCTTCCAAATCCGGGTCCAGGTAGGTGAGGTTGTAGCGACCAAATCGCCTGCTCCGGGGAAACCGCTTGCTAAGACCAAGCATGCGATAAAGCGATATCTCTGGTGATGGGAAGCTCCTGCGACAGGCAAGATCAAGGCTTCCGTCCTTTTTCACCAGTTTTGGCCCGGCTGCGCCCGCCTCAGGGTGGCGGTCCATATATTCTGCCATGTCTCTCAAAACACTGGAGACAAGAAGGGTGTCGGGATTAAGCAGCAGAATAAAATCAGGCTTATCGGAGAACGCAACTGATCCATCGATCAGGCGCCGTATCGCTAGATTATTTCCGTAGGCGAAACCGCCGTTTACAGGGCTTTCGATCAACGTCACCTGGGGAAACTCCTGCTTCACCATCTCGGCGCTGTGGTCAGTGGATCTGTTATCAACTACCCAGACGTCGAAGGAAACGGCTTCACTGGCCAGGACGGATCGAAGGCATTCTCTCAGAAGGTCCGCAACATTGTAGTTCAGGATTACAACTGACACTTTTGGCATCTCGGCTGACGATTATACCGCAATAAGAATGCCAAGGCAACACGCTTGTGTATTTACCAGCGATTCCGCAACTCGTATCCTTCCTCGACGGAGTGAGTGCGGTTTTGAGCAGCAATAGGGTCTTTTCGATGCGGGAGATGGATTTTGCGCCATCTGGGCAGTTTCGCGTTGGCCTTTTCAGGCGCCTCTCGGCGCTTTTTGGGTATGGGGGGTTAGAGGACTTCGTCTGGCAAGGTCAGAGAAGAGCACCGGTATGTGACCTATGTTGGCAAAGTGGTGCTTTCGTGAATGATGCCGGTCAGGCTTTGGCCTTGGGGCTGCCGCGAGCCTGGCGCCAAGGGATGTTTTTGGCCTTCACCTCTTTGACGCCGTTGAGTATCTCTATGGCCACGGCGATGAGAGTGGAGTAGATCTTGCGCGCAGATGGCTTCATGTTCAGACAGCGGAAACAGGTGAGGAGAATGTGGGCGATGAAGAGAATGAGGATGAAATTGAGGATGGCTTTAGGCTGGTGGTGTAAGCAGTGATCGAGACTCCAGTTCTGGCTGAGGTTGTTGAAGATGCTGTTCTCGATCTTCCACCGCTCATGGCCGATCTGGCAGAGTTGGTCCGATGGTATGAGCTTTTGCGGAATGCTGGTGACCCAAAACCATGTGGAGACTTGCTGGCTCTCAACCCACTCGCCCTTCACGCGCTCGCGTTGGGTCCAGGTCTCCTCCGTACGCAGGACTCGAAGGGGGACTGGAGAGAGTCGGTGGTGAAGCCCTCCCTGTCCCAGTAGCGGATTAGGCGGCCATTCTCAGCTTCGTGGACCAGTTCCGGTTCTTCCTTAAGAAGTGCTTTAGCGTCTTCCAAAAGAGATCGCTGGTTGTTTTTGAGAACAGCCATGAGGTGCTTGCCGTGCTTGTGGCAAAGCTCGAAGAGCGGAGTATCCCAGTAGAGGGCGTCGCCTTGGACAACGTCGAAGAAGCGCCCGTAACGAACCAATAGGCGCTCAATCAGACGCCTAGCGGCGACGATCT
>JAUSEJ010000063.1 GCA_030650265.1 Dehalococcoidia bacterium
GGTTGAGAAGCTGGGCCAAGCCTAGTGCAGGCGAGGTGTCCCACCTTGCGAAGAGCGCAGGCTCCGGGCCTATTTGGGCTTTTACCGCACCTATCTGCAAGTCAGCGGGGTACTCCCCCTGAGTTAGGAGTAACTGGCGCCGTGACGCCGATGTTGTCCTCCGAGGAGATTCGGCGGTCACTGACCGCCGAATCTCCGAAAGTGAACGTGACGGCGAAAATTAGTCGACCAGCGACCGGGATAACATCCGTTTCCGGCCAAATGTTGGTCGAATGAGCGTGGACATCAAACCGATTAAGACTGAGCCGATGCCAGAGCTACGTTCCACTCAAAACGAGCGCCGATGGCCATCGCGTATTTCTCCAACGTAGAAAGCTTGACGTCAACGTCACCTGACTCGATTCGGGCAACCACGGATTGAGATGTGCCCATACGCGCCGCTACTTGGGTTTGTGAGAGGCCCCGCCCTGTACGCTTTCTTGCGAGCTCACGAAGCTTGGCGCGCCGTGCCTTCGCGTCCTTGAACAACTGAGGAAACTCAGGATCGAGAGCGGTAAACTCTTGGACCATTTCGTCGAGGAAATCTTTAGCCATCTATTCTGCCCCTATAGCAAGTCTCGATATTATCATATCACTTTAACGGTATGCCGTAAAGGGTATATGACTCAACTACGGTGCCGTCCTCGCTCCCGCCAATCCTTGAGGCGCTTCATGGCCAACTCCAATTCATTGTCAGGGGTCTTACGAGTCTTCTTGATGAACCCTTCAACTGCCAAAAGCACCTGGCCGAATCGGCCTTCTGGCGCAAAGAGGACACGAATAATCCTGTTTTCGCCCGATGCACGAACCTCCCATATCTCATCTTGGACGTGTCGTGCAGCTTCTAGTCCAAGTTCCCGAACTTCAGCCATCGCCGCCAAGACGGCGACCCTTTCATACTTCGACAATCCCAAGAGAAAGTCTTTCACGGGCCGGTTTCCGCTCGCAGTCGCGTAGTCCCGCCATCGGTGTCGAACTCTCCTATCATTTTTGGAATCGCTGTCTTCTGATCCTTCGCGTGTGTCGCGAGATGGTGTCATTATGACTTACTGTCCTTCAGCAACAGAAGCGCCTGGCGAGACACTCAATGCAAAGCTACGAACTGCCTGCTACAGTTTGCTTGTGCAATCATACAGCAGTTTCGGCAATTAGGGTGTCGTGTTTGGCCGTGTAAGGGGGAAGTTGGCTCACAGATCGATTTCTCGTGAGAGGTCTGTTGAACGTTCCAGGTCCAGAGCACTGAGGTCGGGGCCGGCCATGAGAATATCTTTGAAGGACGTTTTGTCCGATTTTCTTTCTTCTCCGAGTTTCACCAATATCCATCTTGCTAAGCCATTCTGTTTGACTTCCGGGAGCTTTGAGGCTTTCGCAAAGGCCTCTTCCGGTAGCTTCGTCATGTTTAGCCTCTTTCGCATCACCGGTCGCCTATTTTTTAGCATAAATGACGGGCCAATTCGATTGACGCTTCGAGGGCGGAGATCCAGTTGTCTATGTCGGCCAGAGAGTGCAGCCCCGCGACTTCGGTGCGCAGCTTGGAGCCGGAAGGAGTACCGTGAGTGTAGGCGATGAGATGGCGACGCATGGAGCGGACTGCCTTATCGAGTCCAAGGCTGGCGACGGCTAACTCGACCTGCCGGCGAATCACGTCCCCGAACAGGACGGGTCTCAGCGAGAAGCGAGACTCATTCTTCAATTCGGCCTGAAGCTCGGCAAACAGCCAGGGGTTGCCCACGGCGCCACGGCCGATCATGATGCCATCTACCCCGGTGGCTTCCAACATTGTCCGGGCAGTGGCGACAGAGACGACATCGCCGTTGCCGATCACGGGAATTACAACTGCCCGTTTTACGGCGGCGATCGCTTGTAGATCGGTCTCGCCCCGGTAGTATTGCTCGCGGGTGCGTCCGTGGATGATCAACGCTTTGGCCCCGGCCGACGCCAGTGACACGGCCAGTTCGGGCGCCACGA
>JAUSEJ010001059.1 GCA_030650265.1 Dehalococcoidia bacterium
CCCGCCTATATCGGCGCTGGCCCTCCCGGGAAGGGCTTTTCGAACACGAGCACCCATCACCCGCGCTGTCCGCCGTCTGACCAATTTGGACACCAGCAATAACGATGCCCAAACTAGTTTTCTCTTGAGGAGCAACCTACACTCCCCACTGCCCTATTGTAAGGGAAAGTCCGAGAACTGCCTATCACTAAAACCGATGATCTTGTGTCACAATAATCGTGACAGGGCAGGCCTTGCCAGACGAGGCTATCGAACCTCCCCTATTTGTCAGAGCGCAGAAGTCCCTCACGCAGGGCATAGGCTACGAGTTCAGCGCGATTCTGGAGGTTCAGCTTCTCCGTCAGGCGCCGGCGGTAGGTTTGTACGGTATTGGCGCTCAAAAAGAGACGGGCGCCAATCTCCTGGCTCGTGAATCCCTGAGCGGTCAGAACTAGCACCTCGCGTTCTCTCTCGCTGAGCGAATCGAAGCTGTCCTTGGTTTCGCCGGTGTTGGCGCGCTCGAGATAGTCGGCGACCAGCAACCGCGTCGCCTCAAAACGAAGGTAAACTTGTCCCCGGGCGACCGTGCGCACCGCCTCCACGAGTTCCTCAAAAGCGGCCGATTTCAAGACGTAACCAAGCCCTCCTGCCTCCAACACATGGAAGAGGTACTGGTCGTGGGCATGGACAGTGAAGATCAAGACCTTGCTCGGCAAGCCAAGCGCTGTTATCTGTCTGGTCACTTCTAACCCGCTGAGCCCGGGCATGGTTATGTCGAGCACAATAACATCCGGCTGGAGTTCTTGCGCCAGTCGCAGCGCCTCACTGCCATCGCTTGCCTCGGCGATGACCTCAATGTCCGGCTCGGACGAGAGCAAGCCCCGCACGCCTAACCTCAGGGCAGGATGATCATCTGCCAGCAATACTGTAGTTTTTGTCAATCTACCCCTACCTTTCCCACCAACGGAACCTCCACAATTACGGTTGTACCCTGTCGATGCTGAGAATCAATATGTAAAGTACCATCGAGAAGGGAGATGCGTTCTCGCATACCAAATAGTCCGAGACCCTTCCCACGATCGTGAGCCACTTGATCCACGTCAAATCCGTCGCCGTTATCGGACACAAGCACTCGCACGATTCCGTTCGTTTGCTCGAGCATGACGTTCGCCTTACTTGCTCTGGAATGTTTGGCGGCATTGATAAGCGCCTCCTGCACCACTCGATAGAGCGCGAGTTCCACTTGCGGCGGCATTCGATCGTGAAGCCCGGTACTATTCACTTCCACTGTTAGCCCCCGTTTTGTCGCTAGCTCCTGAGCGTACCAACGAACAGCCGTCGCCAACCCGAGGTCCTCAAGCGCCGCCGGTCGCAGTTCCAAAGCCATCCGGCGAACACCCTGGATGGTCTCGGCCACCAATTCGATTAGATGGCTGTTCTTCGCTCGAATCTCGTCCATGCCCTTCGCCCGATCGAGAAGCTTAAGCTGCAGTAGGAGTGTGCTCAGCAACTGGGCGGTATCGTCGTGCAACTCACGCGCTATCCGCTTGCGCTCCTCCTCTTGCGCGTTTAGCGCCTGAATAGATAGTTGCTTTAGCTGAAAACTAACGAATTCTAGCTCCAGATGTTGCTGTTCCTTGAACAGACGCAGCACGCGCAGTACGAAAAAGGTGATGCCCACGGCGACGAAGGCCCGGAAGATCTGGGGTGGCAGGCCTACCAGATTCTGAAACGTAGTGGAGTTCACAATGTTGGCCGGAAAGAAGCCCGCTGGCGGCACGACAATGCCGGCCATAATACCTTGAAGGCCAAACACGATGGCTCCCCACGTGCAGTTGCGAGCGAGTTGTGGGAGGCCCATCGCCTTAAAGGCCGATCGCTGGCTGAGCAGAGCCAGACCGGATAGAATAACTCCCGGCAGGTACAATACGTAGCGGGCTGTGACAGCCGCAATGTGCACCATTTCCTCCGTGTACCAGAGGAATCCAGACGCCAGCCACAGCGAAAACAGCCACAAAGGCAGCAATAGAAGAGGAATCCAGCTTACCCAGTCCAGCTTTGGCTTGCCGTCTGCCAGCAATGAGGCGCCAAACTGGGACAGAAGAAAGCCAGAGGCCACGAGGAGGGGCAGGTAGAGATATGAAGTAAGGTCGTATGCGGGCAGGGCCACACCGTTGTGGCTGATTAGCGTGAGCATCTCCAGCCACTCGGCGCCGGCATAGACAAACCCGAAACCGGCCAACCACCGGAGTGACCTGGCTAGAGGAAGGGTGGTATCGCGACGAATCTCGAGGGAGATGGCCAGCCCCATGGCAAACAGGGCGATGCCGTAACCAAAAAGCACGTATATGAGATAGGGGTCATGCATCATGGCAGCGCAACCTCCCGGCTCTCCAACAGCGCGCCCAGAATGACCAACGCCGCCATCTTGTCCAGTGGCTCATTGTTGTTTCCGCATTTTGCGGACTGGATACAACTCGGGCAACCCTCTTCGCACGGGCACTCACCGATGGTCTGGTAAGTCGTTTGCCAAAGCTCCCGGATCAGATCGTAGCCCCTTTCGGCAATGCCAATGCCCTCTGGCTGGGCGTCATGGATGAAGACCTGTGGTTTCCCCGTGTCCGGATGGTAGGCGGTCGATAGACCACCGATGTCCCGCCGATCGCACATGGCGAAAAGGGGAAGCATGGCAATGGCGGCATGCTCCACCGCGTGAAGCCCGCCCCGAAAGTCCAACTTCTCCGACTCGATCCTCTGCTGGCCGGCTGACGGGATATCGAACCACAGGGCCTCTGTCCGGAAAGAATAGGGTGGGAGGTCCAGAGGCTCTTCGGAGATGATCTCCTCCGTATAAATACGCTTCTTCTTGAAAGCGAGGACTGCCGTGGTTACCTCCACCTCGCCGAAACAGACCTCGACTTCGCCCATTCTCTTGCTTCGCCGGACCCCGACGACGCGCAAATCGGTCATATCTCTGGCCTGAGTATAGTAGGGAACGTCGACCGGCCTGGCGTAGGCGGTGCCACTCACTAGATCAAGTTTCTCGACGAGAAATGTTTCTCCTTGATGAAGATAGATAGCGCCGTCATGAATCTGGAAGAAGGCGGTGCTGGCCTCAACGGTTTCCAGTTCGACGTTGCCCCTGGACGAGTCGACGATCACAAAGCTGCGAGACGAGGTGGACCTGATATTCACATCCTGGGCCGGATATCTGATGCTGGGAGAGACGTACCAGCCCCGACCACGCCGCACCATCTGACCACCCTGAGCAAGGCTCTCTGCCACATCTTCGAGTTCAACGCCGAAAAGATCCTGGTCGATTGGTTCCAGAGGCAGTTCATAGGCGGCACAGAGAAGATGCTGCTGAAGGATGCGGGGATTCCGCGGATTGATCAGGGCGTTTTCGGGACTGCTCTGGAAAATGGCTTCCGGGTGGCGCATTAGATACTGGTCGAGGGGATTGTCGAGGCCGATGAGGAAGCTCAAGGCGTGGCCTTTCCCCCTACCACTGCGTCCTGCCTGCTGCCAGGTGCTGGCGATGGTGCCGGGATAGCCGGTGAGGACAGTGGCCTCCAGGTCCCCAATGTCGACGCCAAGCTCCAGGGCCGTGGTGGCAGTGACGCCGATAAGCTGGCCATTAAAAAGCCCCTTCTCTATCTGCCGCCGGTCTTCAGCCAGATAGCCTCCCCGATAAGGGCTTATTCGCTCGGATAGAGCGAACGAGTTTTCGGCGAGAGCCTCCCGAGCGTAGACGTAGATCAACTCGGCCAGCTTGCGAGATTTGGTAAAGGTGATGTTCCTAATGCCTTCACGGACCAATTCGCTGAACAAAAGAGTGGCCTCGCTGTTGGCGCTCCGCCTCGCCAGTCCTTTCCCGGGAGGGGCCTCGTCGAGCAGGGGCGGGTTCCAGAGCACAAAGTCCTTGCTGCCATGGGGAGAGCCGTCCTCGCCTATGCCGGTTACTGGCAGGCCCAGCAGAGCTTCAGCATGCTCTTTCGGATTGGCGATAGTGGCCGAGCAGAGGATGAAACGGGGATCGCTCCCGTAGGTGCGGCAAATGCGTCTCAGCCGCCGAAAGACGTTGGCCACGTGGGAACCAAAGACGCCGCGATAGGTGTGAGCCTCGTCCACGACCACATACTTGAGTTGCCGAAAAAGGGTGGACCACGACCCGTGGTTGGGCAGAATGCCGAGATGGAGCATGTCCGGGTTAGTGAGAATTATCTGAGATGATCTCTTTATCTGGCTGCGCTGATAGCCAGGCGTGTCCCCGTCGAAGGTGGCCACCTTCACATCGGGCAGGCTGCCGCGGACAAGCTCGTCCAAACCCCTCAACTGGTCCTGGGCCAGGGCCTTGGTGGGGAAGAGGTATATGGCGCGGGAGCGAGGATTATTTGCTATGCCGTCGAGCACCGGAAGATTATAGCACAGGGTCTTGCCGCTGGCCGTCGAGGTGGATGCGATCACGCTCTCGCCCCGGCGCGCCGCGTTCACGGCGGCGGCTTGATGAGAATAGAGGCGGTCAATGCCTTTGAAACGTAATGCGGCGGTTACGGCGGGATGCAGAGGAACATCCAGATCGCCATACCGGGCCTCGCGGGCCAGGATATGCTCCAGATGTACGATCTGTCCCCGATAGCCCGGCAGCCTCTTTAGCTGCTCGATAAAGGTGGTCAGGCTCATAAGCAAAGCTCACGAAATGGAAACCGCATAAGAGATTTGTTATATTATACCTATGGTAGGAAGAAGATCAAGGTCGTGGAGAAATACAAATGGTCATAGGCGCTTGCAAAGTGGTCCTGTTCATCCCCGATAACCAGTCACTCAAGGGCAAGCGGCATGTGATAAAGTCCATCGTTCAGCGGGTCAGGAACACTTTCAACGTATCGATCGCCGAGGTCGAAGACCAGGATCTCTGGCAAAAATCAACCCTGGGGGTTTCATGCGTCAGCAACGATGCCCGGCACGTGAACGAGGTCCTCTCCAAAGTCGTAGAATTCATCGAGAACAGCCATACAGAAGCGCAGCTATACGACTATGAGATCGAGATCGTCAATGCTCTGTGACAGTGGGGTAAAAGGGTAAAAGGGGAAGAGGGGAAAAGGGGAGACGGTTTGGTCACTTGGGATCTGCCCGCAGGGCCTTGATTTGGTTTGAGAGGTAGCGACTCAGTTCAGCGGCCGCATCTCTGAGCTCGTCGTGCTGAGATTGGTCCAGGTAGCCTACCACCAAAGCGACTCTCAAGAGGCTTCTTAACTC
>JAUSEJ010001084.1 GCA_030650265.1 Dehalococcoidia bacterium
TTCGCCCGTAATGTCGATAAGAATCTCTTGTGTTACAATTGTCTAATCTGTTATGATGGTATAGCTCAATCCATCAGGAGAAACTAGGCTGGCAAGATTCCGAACAGGAAACACGACCAACACAAGTAATAAGTCATGGAATCGGGTAGGGAGTAAGTGAATGGCGCTAGACGAAGTTGGATGAGGGATTCCAAGAGTTGTCATCGAGACCATAGATGGCAGAAAGAAGTACAAGCTCGGCAAAGTGGCCGGGAACATAGTTTAGGGGAGTCGAATATTCTCCCCTGGGACTAACGATTTTGGAGGACAATTTGATTGGAATAACGTCTTTTGGTGGTTACATCCCGCGGCTGCGGATGAGTAGAAAGAGCATCTTTCAGAACGTTGGCTGGCTGAACTCGTCTACCGGCTCGCTGGCCAAGGGCGAGAGGTCCCTCTGCAACTTCGACGAGGACAGCGTTACTATGGCAGTAGCCGCGGCGAAGGATTGTCTGCTAGGCAGGGAGAAGCGAGACGTCGATGGCCTATACCTTGCCTCGACCACCCTGCCCTTTGCCGACCGGCAACACTCGGGGATCATCGCCACTGCTCTCAACCTCCGCGATGATATCATCACGGCGGACTTCACTTCATCGCAAAAGGCCGCGACCTCGGCCTTGATCGCCGGATTACAGGCCGTGATGAGCGGGCAGCGGAAGAACGTCCTTGTCGCGGCAGCGGACAAGCGTGTGAGCAAGCCCGCTTCTACGTTTGAGATGCTGTTTGGTGATGGGGCCGCCGCAGTTCTTCTCGGTAATGAAGAGGTCGTAGCGGAGTTCAAAGGCTCCCACTCGGTTTCCCTCGACTTTGTGGACCATTACCGCGCCGCCCAGAGCCAGTTCGATCATAATTGGGAGGAGCGCTGGATTCGAGACGAGGGCTATGCCAAAATAGTCCCTCAGGCGATAAACGGTCTGCTGGCCAAGTTGGGCATGACAATGGCCGATGTAGACAAACTGGCTTTCCCCTGTTATCTCAAACGGGAGCACGCCGGCATTGCCAAAGCAATGGGAGCAACTCCAGAGAAAGTCGTCGACAACCTGCACGAGGTCTGCGGCGAAACCGGCGTGGCCCATCCTCTGGTTATGCTCGTCTCGGCCCTCGAATTGGCAAAGCCGGGCGAGCGAATCGTCGTGGCCGGATTCGGTCAGGGCTGCGAGGCCATTTGCTTTCAAGTTACCGATAAGATTCACGATCTGCTGCCTCGAGCTGGCATCAAAGGCTCGCTCGCCGACAAAGAAGTCACTGATAACTACATTAAGTTCCTGAAGTTCCGGGAACTGCTTGATACGGAAATGGGAATTCGGGGTGAGGCGCCGATGCAAACGCCGATGACCACGCTTTGGCGAGAAAGACAGACAGTCTACGCTCTTGTGGGCGGCAAATGCCGGGAGTGCGGGACCCCCCAATTTCCCAAGATGGACATTTGCGTCAACCCCAAGTGCTGCGCCGTCAACAGCCAGGATGGCTATGAATTTGCCGACCTGCCGGCCAAGGTGAAGACCTTTACGGGAGACATGCTTGCCGCATCGGTGAATCCGCCCAACGTCTATGGCATAGTTCAGTTTGAGGGCGGTGGTCGGTTCATGGCGGACTTCACGGACTGTAAACTCGCCGACATAAAGGTAGGCATGCCCGTCAGAATGGTGTTCCGCCGGCACGCCGAGGACAAACGGCGAGATTTCGTCATCTACTTCTGGAAGGCCATACCGCTGGCGTAGATGGGAGAAAAGGTAGGGCCGGGGACGCATGCATCTTGCTGGCCTTGCTGACGTGTTTTGTCATGCTGACTCCTTCCGCAGAAGTCAAACATGCCCCCCGGGGCACCACCAATGATGAAAATTGTCTGGTGATATGCTATTCTTCTCACCAGACAGGCCGGGTGTAGAGGTCGGTAG
>JAUSEJ010001087.1 GCA_030650265.1 Dehalococcoidia bacterium
ACTCGCCGCCGCGTCAGACCCTACCATCGCCATGTCCAACTCGCCGGTCTTAACCATGGCGACCGCGGTCGACTCTTCCTTGACGTTTAGAAGCGTAACATTCTTGAATTTAGGCGTCGCCCGCCAGTGGTTTTCGACCGCCTCGAGGTCCATGCGATTGCCAAGCTCAAACGAGGTCAGCTTCCAGGGGCCGCTGCCAATCGGATGCTTTTGGAAGTAGTCTACCCCTTTCTCCTGTATGTATTTCTTGGGCATTACGGCGGTCATGCCGGAATCCATATAAGTGAGCGGCTCGAACTGAGGCGCCTTGAAGCGGAATATAACGGTATAGTCGTCCTTTACATCCACACTAGCGAGAGCGCCGCGATAGAGCGCCGCATAGGTTTGGGCGACGCTATCAGGAGCCAGCATCCTGTCCATGCTGAACTTGACGTCTGCTGCTGTCAGGTCGCTCCCGTCGTGAAACTTAACTCCCTTTCTGATGTAATAGGTATGGGACATACCATCGGGCGCCACATCCCACCGCTCGGCGATGCCGGCACCAAGGACATCGTTGGCATCGTAGTTGAGCAGCGTGTCGAAGATGGCTTGCCCAATGCCCATAAAGGTGTCTGAGCTGGACAAGAGAGGGTCAATGGCGCCGGTGCCGAAGCCGGCAGAGACAACAAGGCTACCGTATGGCTTGTTGTCACTTGGCGCCGTGACTGACGCAGGGTTCGACGGCGATGATGCGCAGGATGACATGATTAGAGCGCCAATTGTCAAAGCGACCAGGACTGTTCCGATCAATCTAGAACGTGCGAACATTACACGCTCCCTTCCCACAAATTTTGCTGTTAACAGAACATGGTAGCAAACCGGTTGGTTGCTAGATGATATAGAACTTCTGGCCAACGGTGGCCGCCGCCGGCGACTTCAGAGATTCGACGAAGTGAGCCATCCAGTTTGCTTCACTAGGCGTCACATCGGCCATCCAGCTACCAATGTCCCCGGAACGCTCCAACATCCCCAACTCGCCACAATAGATGCCTGGCACGCAACAAAGGGCACAATACATGAGCTTATTCAGCTTGTCGTAGAGGCCGAATTCATTCATGTCGTGATGGTGAGCCATGGCCATTTCCAGATAGTAGTCCGACGGGGGAAGCTTAGAGCGATTAGACTGATCGGCGCCGTAGATGGATCCCGGCGGCAAGCGAAGGTTCGAAGTGACGGGGAAGATGCCGTTCTTGATCATCCAGCGGTTCCCTTCGTTGTGGGATTCCAGTGCCTCCTGCCACGTCTTGTGCCCCTTCTCGGGAATCATGCTGAGACCGGCGATGATCTTGCCACCCACGCTGCCGACGCCGAAGACATCGACGGCGTCAAGACAGCTCTGCAACCATTTCTCATGGGGAGCGTGTTTGGCCTTCCCTGGACACACCTCATTGAACAACGCAGGGTCCCACACTTCCAGTTGAATCGTGATGCTTTCCAATCCAGCATCCTTAAGCCTCTGCATGTCTTTCCTATCCATGGCTTCGGTATGGACGACAAAGTTAGGCTTGTAGGAGGCGGCGTTAGCGATCTTGCCCACGAAATCGAAGTATATTCTCGACTCGTTCTCGCTGCTCATGAAACCGCCCATCTCCAGTCGACCTTCGAGGATCCTGATCTCTTCGCTACGGATCTTGTAAGCCTCCAGTGTATCTTCGAGGTTAATGGTGATAGGGCGAGCGATGCCGATAGAGCTGGCATCTTCCTGCGTGGGATTGAAATTGCAGAACTTACACTGTTCCCCCGTGGCGAAGTACTCACAGTATCGCACGGGCATCACGAAGAAGCACTGCCGGGGAGTGTTAATGAGACTGTCGATCGGCGTCCCGCGGCTGGTAACCGGTTCTTTGCCTTCGCGGGGCTTTGGACGGGGAAAATAAAGGTCTTCGTCTATCCTCTCCTCTCCCTCAAACAGGGAGAGGACGCCATTGCCGCTGTCTCTGATGGAATAGGGACTTCTAGTGGAGACTTGGATGCGAGCGCCCACCCCGTTCTTCATGTAGAGGTTACCCGGGCGTAGGAGTCTTCCTCCATCAGTCCTCTTACCTCTTTTCTCCTCCATTTGCTTCAGGGTTACGTCGAAATCATAAGTCTGATAGCTCGTGGGGCGAGTCCACTCGCTTACCTCGTCCAATTCCGGCGAATCCGCCACACCGTTGGCGACCACTTCCCACTTGATAATCACCTCTCTGGGGATACTGGGGTACTTCTTCTGCAGTTCATCGATCCGGGTCATCGACTTTCCTCCTTCTCGCGCTTTTGGGACTGTATCATTGTAACATGTCATGTACCGAACGATATACCAAACAATTAGTAATCTGATAAGTAATCTTCGCCTAATTAATGGCTAGCTAACTCCTTCCTGCCGGAGGCGTTGGGGCAGGTGGTGTCACCGATCGAACGAACTGCCGGATCCAGTTCGCTTTGTCCGGAACGACATCGGCCATCCATGAACCCCAATCTCCGAACTGATTCAAGATTCCGATCTCTCCCTGGTAGACCGTGCAACACAGGCCGCAGAAGAGGAACTTATTCATCTTGCTGTAGAAATCGTTCTTCAACATGGCCTCGTGGTGGGCGAGGAACACGTCGAGGAAATATTCAGTGGGTGGAAGCTTCTCGCGATTGGGTGGGTCCTCACCGTAAACTGACCCCGCTGGCAAGCCCAGGTAGCCAATAACCGCAAGGGCGCCGTTATCGATCGCCCAATTGACCGACTCGATGTGCGAGTCCCGGGCCTCCTGCCAGGTCTTATGCCCGCTTGCCGGGATCATGGTGAGACCGCCCAGGGTCTTGCACGACACATTCCCGGCGCCGAAGACATCCACAGCGTTTTGGATGGACTCCAGCCACCCCTCATAGGAGCAGTGCTTGGCCTTCCCCGGCAGGATCTCCCCAAAGAGGTCGCGGTCCCATACCTCAAGCTGGATGGAAATGCAGTCGAGTCCCACGTCCTTTAACCTCTGCAAGCCCTTCCGCGGCATCGATTCGGTAATAACGGTGAAGTTTGGTTTGTATGAAGTGGCATGACCGATCTTCTCCACGAAGCTGCAGTGTATCTTCTCCTCATGCTCGGCGTTGGCAAATCCGCCTAGCTCGAATCGTCCCTCGAGAAACTTGACCTCCGACCCGCGAATCTTGTAGGCCTCGATAATTTCGTCCGGACTCTCAGTAACAGGGCGATCGAGGCCGAGAGCGCGGGCATCTTCCTGCCCCGAGTTGAAGTTGCAAAACTTGCACTGTTCACCCCTGGCGAAATACTCGCAGTAGCGGACGGGCATGATCAGGAAGCAGTTACGGGTGGATCGGACAAGCCTCGATATCGGCGTCCCCTTGCTAGTTTGAGGCTCTGCCCCTTCCCGCGGCTTGGGATGAGGAAAGTAGAGGCTCACATCCACCCTCTCCTCACCTTCAAAAAAGGCGAAATCGCCTTCGCCCACTTCCCTGATCTCGTAGCGGCTCTTGGGGTTTATGCGCAGCAATATGCCTGTACCGCTCTTCGTGTAGCAGCGACCCGGGCGGAGAATCTTCCCGTCCTTCAGCCGTGACGGATTCTTATCTACCACTTGTTTCAGCGTCACATCGTCAAACTTGTTCTGGTAGGTGCCTTCCGCGGCTTTCCACTCGCTCACCTTGTCAAGGTCGCCCGTGTCTCTCACGCCGGCGCCCCAAATCTCCCACTTGACGATAGAGTCAAGGGGAATCGTCGGGTACCTCTCCTGCAGTTCGTAGATGCGCGTCATGGCCTGTCTCCTTACTACGATTCTTATGATAATCTCATTAGCCATTATTGTCTATTGTCGGAGGGCAAGTAGCACAAGGTAGAATCTGGTGAATGACGCAAGCTTCATGAAGTTCTTCTTGCGTGCCGTGAGGGGGCACCTATGACGACACCCGGGATCACGTAGGACAAACTATTCTATCCATGCT
>JAUSEJ010001089.1 GCA_030650265.1 Dehalococcoidia bacterium
CACCAGTCCCTGGCGAGGAGTGTTTAATGGAACTGGGGACTCAGTCCGATATCAAGCGTCGCGTCCCACCATACGGGCCGGTAAAGGGCATGGTGGAGGGCCTGCAACTTCTACAGAGGCTCAGTCCATCGCTGGTGGACGAGGCTCTGCTCCGAGCCAATAAAGTCGCTCCTAACAACGAATATAAGGTCGTGGGTGCTCTCCGCTTCCTCGATCTCATCGACGATGAGGGTAAACCAACCGAGAAGAGCCGTCTGCTCAAGACCCGGGGGGCCACCTACATGCTGAATCTGCAAGAGCTGGTTCGGCAAGCCTATAGCGACCTGTTCAAGCAAATAGCTTTGAGACAGGCGACCCGCGACCAGATCTACAATTATTTCGTTACCGAGGCGAGGATGGGTGGCGAGATGGCCGTCAAGGCGATGCGTTTTTTTATCGAACTGTGTCGTCTTTCGGGGTTCGAAACCAGCGCCGAGCTTCAGGGCGGCCGTGCTCCCAAATCAGCCAGCCCGCGTACCGCTCAGCCCAGGGCAAAGAAGGCGCCATCTTACCCGGCGGTGTCGACGCGGGATGAAATGCCGACCGTCGTGTCCAGCACGACCAGCTTACCCTTTACGCTGGCGGTTACTGCGGAGTTAGTTAGTATGAATGAAGATGACCTTGAGCAGGTGTTCGGGCGGATATTGAGGGCCTGGCGACGCGCCATCGAATAAAGAACGGAGCAGGAGGGTTCGATGTACACGACCGTAGCGGCAGAACAGAACATCGGTCGAATGGGGATCTCCCCGCAAACCTTGAGGAGCGAAATGCCTCGCCGGGAGACTATCCTCGTGGCAGATGACAACGCGGCGATCCTTGATATGCTGGCATCGATTTTGGCGGACGCTGGCTACAATGTATTAGTAGCTACGGACGGTGCGGAGGCGCTGGGAATGGTGGAAGTTCACCGACCCGACCTGGTCCTCATCGATTTCATGATGCCGGTTATGGATGGATGCACGGCCTGCCAGCGCCTGAAGAGCGCGGAAGGCACACGCGAACTTCCGGTAGTTCTTATGTCAGCAGATGGCAAGGTGGCAGATAAGGCGATGGAGGCAAGGGCCGACCACTACCTTCTCAAGCCTTTCAGCATTGACGACATGCTCGGCTGTGTTCAGTCCTTTTTGAGCCTGTCGCGGGAGCGGTCATTCGACGCCTAGGCAGCGCAAATGGGCACTGGCAGGCCATGTGATGTCGTCCGGCGCCCATTTGCGTATCCCCTGATCTACCCGGCCAGAAAGCCCCGAACAGGCATTTCTGGCGTCTTTCCCCCGGGCTTTTGCAGTCCCGCTTGAAATCCTCTGAACTGTATGGTATTATAGGCCCTACATATCCGTTTTTGGTCTATATGTCACTACATCTACCGAGAATGAGGTGGCGGGTTTGTCAGGTAGGACCTACACGATTGGCGAAGTGGCCAAGTCCCTTGAATTGGACGCGAAGAACAACTCAACTGTCCGTCTTTGGACCGGGCAATTTACGGACTGGCTAAGTCCGCATACGCGACCTGTTAAGGGACAGTTGCGCCTTTACACCGAAGAGGACGTCAGGTGTCTTACTATCGTCCGGGACCTTCGCCGGCGGCACATTCCTTATGAGGAAGTACGCACCAGGCTTTCGGCCGGAAGTGTTGTACGGCCAGAAATGGCTGAGGAGGTCGCCGTTATGGCTCCCCTGCCGGAAGCGAAACCAGAGGCAGCGGCACTGGGGGCGGAGGAGATGAGAGTCCTGTTGTCGCCGGTGTTCGAGGTCACTGAGGCCCTCAGGCGCTTCGTCAAGGACTCTGACTATGTTGTCGGCATTCATCAGGAGCTTGGTCGCCTCGCCTCGGCTGTGGTGTCCCTGAACGCCAAGATAGACCTTCTTCGCTACGATTTGGCGGCTCTCAGGAGAGAGTCACAGACGCCAGAGCCTTCTTCGCCCGGAAAATCGACCGGGGGGGCGACGGAAGACATCAGCCCGATGCCGGGATCTGGCCAGTCGCGCGCTTCGCGGGGCTCCGCCGGAACTGACGGATCGGACCGATCGGACTGGTCCGTCGCATCAGGTAACCTGGCGCAGGCGCCGGGGCCGGCCCAGTTGGCGACGGTCGCCGAGGAGGGATCGGGGGCCCAACCGGGGTTGAACGAATATGGGCCGAGGCCCATTCCGGAGTGGCTTGTCGGGCAATCGCTGAGTGCTGCCCACCTCTGTCGGCTATGTGGTTCGACCACCAAACCACTCGGCGTAACTCCCACGGCTAGAGTGGTTCTGCAGTGTATTGAATGCCGGGAGCGGCTGACGGTGCCGCTGACCCGGCTCGAGGCGGATTTGGGACTCAGGCGGGGCTTCTGGTCCCGGCTCTGGCAGGCCCTGAGGCACCCTTTGTCCCGTCGACGGTAGTGAGCTGACCCCCCAAATGGGGCTCAGCCCGATGTGGTTGGCGAACGGCTACCGGGGACGACCGGCTGAAGCCTCAAGTCCTGCGAGTCAGTCGTCAGTGTGAAGTTGATCGCAAATCGCCAGCCCGCAGGACGCTGAAGCTTTAGCTGGTGACGTCTGTTTCCCCCTCCTCTAAAACCTAACTTAGGCAACGATTGGCCCGCGGCAAGCTTTCCACTGAGGCCTGATTATCCTTACATGACCAAAGCAGATCATACATGGGCAACACCCGCTTGTCATAACGAGGAGCCGCCAAGGCTAATCTCTCTGTAGTATAAGTGCTTGACATAAGAATTGTGGATAAGGATGGAATTTACATAACACCGGTGGGTAAACTAGCGACTTTGTGGATTTCTTTTGCTGTACATAACGTGAGCAGCCGGATTCGGGTTGTCAGAGAAATTGGAAGGGCTTTGGGCCCGGTCAATCGTTGGCGGTGGCTCTGCTAGGCAATGTGATGCTCACATGGAACAAACATCTTCGTGTCATCGTGCCTTTGGCTTTGGCTCGCAAGTGGCTTGTTGTGTTTGGCTGATAGACTGTGATAGAATTGCCTTGCCTTTCTGGGGGTGTGGTTTGGCAGACACAGCCTTTTGGGTCGGGTTTAATCGGATATCGGGAGTAGGGCCGGCGCGAATGCGGCGGCTTATCGACTTCTTTGGGGATTTGGAGTCGGCATGGCACGCCAGTGGCAAGGATCTGGCTTTGGCTGGTTTGGACTCCAAATCCGTAGAGTTGATTCTACTCGGTCGGAGCAAGATCGATCTCGACGCCGAGATGGAGAAGTTGCACCGCTTCGATGCCCGGGTTCTGACTTGGGCGGACGCGGGCTACCCGGAAAGGCTGAAGGAAATAGAAGGCTCGCCGCCGGTGTTGTACGTACGCGGGTCTCTCTTAGCAGAGGATGATTGGGCGGTAGGCGTCGTAGGGACGCGGCGGGCGACACCGTATGGCAGGCAAGCTGCAGAAATGTTAGCCGCCGATCTGGCGAGGAACAAGGTTACCGTCGTTAGCGGGCTGGCGAAGGGGATTGACACAGTTGCCCACACCGCCGCTCTTGGCGCCGGCGGTCGAACCATCGCCGTTCTCGGCTGTGGGGTGGACATTGTCTATCCCTCCGAGAACCTGAATCTGGCCCGCTCTATTATGGAGCACGGGGCTTTAATTAGCGAATACCCGATCGGCACGAGGCCGGATGCCGCCAACTTCCCGCCCCGCAATCGGGTAATTAGCGGGCTTAGCCTGGGAGTATTGGTGGTGGAGGCGCCGGAGTCGAGCGGAGCGCAGATTACGGTGAGTTTCGCCTTGGAGCAGGGCCGGGAGGTGTTTGCCGTTCCGGGCAACATATTCTCGTCGACTAGTCGGGGGACGAACAGGCTGATTCAAGATGGCGCCAAGTTGGTATTGACCTGCCAGGACGTTCTTGAGGAGCTGAACCTGACCATGGTGAGCCAGCAGCTTGAAATGAAGGAACTGATACCGGCAAACGAGACTGAGTCGCTGTTGCTAAAATGCCTTACCGCTGAGCCGACTCATATAGATGAAGTCCGGCGAGAGAGCGGCCTGCCTATCGCCACCGTTAGCAGCGCCCTCGTTATGATGGAGCTGAAAGGTATGGTCAGGCAGGTCGGTGGTGCGAGCTACGTTTTGATGCGATAATTGCCAGGTGAGTGAGATATTTCTGCTAATCGAGCCACTCTCGTGCCTGGTGACTCAAACTAAGGAGATAACATGGCAAAGAATCTGGTGATTGTCGAATCGCCGACGAAGGCGAAGACGATCAGCAAATTCCTGGGGAGCCGGTACATCGTCAAGGCCTCTCTAGGACATATCCGTGATCTTCCCAAGTCCCAGTTGGGCGTCGATGTAGACAGCAGTTTCAAGCCCAAGTATCTTGTCCCGAAAGAGAAGAGGGAGATCGTCAAGGAACTAAAGGCGGCGGCGAAAGACGCCACTTCTGTTTTTCTGGCGACTGACCCGGACAGAGAGGGAGAGGCTATTTCATGGCACCTGTTGGAAGCAGCAGGCGTGGAGCCCGCACGGGCGAAGAGGGTGGTCTTCCACGAGATAACGAAGGAGGCAATAGAGGCAGCCTTCCGCTCCCCCCGGGCCATTGACATGCAACTGGTGAACGCCCAGCAAGCGAGAAGGATACTCGACCGCCTTGTAGGCTATAAGCTAAGTCCGATTCTCTGGCAGAAGGTAAGGCGCGGGCTTTCGGCCGGGCGCGTCCAGTCGGTCGCTGTTAAGATGGTGGTCGACCGCGAGCGGGAAGTGCAGGGATTCGTTCCCGTGGAGTACTGGTCGGTGGAAGTCGAGTTGGCAAAGCACTTGGCTGGCAAGAAGAAGGCCAAGCGGGAGACTTTTCGCGCTTCCCTGGTGAGTCTTTGGGAGGCGAGGGAGAAATTGGAGATCGCCAACGGGCACGCCGCCGAGGGGCTCGAGGCTGATTTGAAGAAGGCCGGCTACGCGGTCGCCGACGTGCGGAAGAAGGAGGTGCAGCGGCAGCCTGCAGCGCCCTTCACGACCAGTACGCTACAGCAGGAGGCGGCGCGCAAGTTACGTTTTACGACCAAGAGAACAATGATGGTAGCACAGCAGCTTTACGAGGGCATTTCGGTCGGCAAGCAGGGCTCTGTTGGACTTATCACCTATATGCGTACGGATTCCACGCAGGTAGCCGCGTCGGCCCAGACCGAGGCGCGATCCTATATTGCAGAGCGCTACGGGCCGGAATATGTGCCGCCCACACCCCGGGTTTTCACGCGTAAGGCCAGGGGAGCGCAGGAAGCCCACGAAGCCATCCGGCCGACATCGGTCAATAGAGAGCCCGAAGCGATAAAGGGCCACCTGACGCTAGAGCAGTATAAGCTGTACGATCTGATCTGGAAGAGGATGGTCTCCAGCCAGATGGCGGCTGCCGTTATGGATACTACCAGTGTCGATGTCAAGGCCAGCGCCACCCCCTCAGGGCAAGCATACCTGTTTAGGGCGAGCGGTTCGATGGTGAAGTTTCCGGGTTTCCTCTCTGTTTACAGCGAAGGGCTGGACGACGGAGACGCGTCCAACGACGCGAAGAAACCGCTGCCCGATCTGGTGGCCGGGGAGGGTCTCGATCTTATGAAGCTCCTGCCCGAGCAGCATTTCACCCAGCCCCCGCCAAGATACACCGAAGCCAGCCTTGTGAGAGCCATGGAGGAGCAGGGCATTGGTCGCCCGAGTACCTATGCGCCCACTCTTTCGACGATTCAGGAGAGGGGTTACGTACAAAAGTCTGACCGTCGGTTTGTGCCAACCGAGTTGGGAACGGTTGTCAACGACCTGCTGGTGGACAACTTCGGCAACATTGTCGATGTCAACTTCACCGCTCACATGGAGGAGGAACTCGACGACGTCGCCCAGGGAGATCGCGACTGGGTGGCTGTGGTGAGCGAGTTCTATGGTCCTTTCGCCTTGAACGTGGACAAGGCCAGCGAGGGCATCGAAAAGGTTAAGATTGCGGATGAACCGGCGGGAGAGGACTGCGAGAAGTGCGGCAGACCGATGCTTATCAAGATGGGGCGATACGGTAAGTTCGTCGCCTGCAGTGGTTTTCCCGAATGTAGAAACGCTAAGCCGCATCTGATTAAGATTGGCGTCGGGTGTCCGGCGTGTAGCGGTGACCTGGTCATGCGGAAGAGTAAGAGGGGAAGGGTGTTTTACGGCTGCGCCGCTTATCCCACCTGTGCTTTCAATTCATGGGACCGCCCACTGCCGAAACCGTGCCCTGAATGCGGTGGATTGCTGGTCTTGAAGGGGCAAAAGGGTGTGAAGTGTACGATCTGCGCCTTTTCAGACGCTCTAGAAGAGGGGTACAAGGAGTCCGCCGAGCTTGAAGCCAAAGTCTGAAACGACGCTGCTAGCCACAAAGGATCTGGATGCTTACTTGATCTACCTGCGAGCCGAGCGCAACGCTTCGCCTTACACGATTCGCAACTATGGTGACGACGTGCGGGGTTTTCTCGAGTTCGTGGGATCGGAAGGCGTGGCATCTCTGCTGGCGGTCGACCGCGCCATGCTCAGGCGATATCTCGCCTTGCTGAACCGTAGCGGCTTCGTGCGAGCCAGCATCGCCAGAAAAGTTACTGAGGTGAGATCGTTCTTCCGGTTTCTAGTTCGGGAAGATATTCTCCCCACCAATCCTTTGCTTCTGGTGTCGTCGCCCAAGGTGGAGAAGAGGCTGCCGAATTTCTTGACGGCCGCGGAGATGGTGGTCTTGCTGGGAAGTCCCAACACATCGACCCCGACGGGCCTGAGGGACCGGGCGATTCTTGAGATGCTCTATGCGAGCGGCTTGCGAGTGAGCGAGATTGTCAGCGTGACCATGGAAATGCTGAGTCTCGATGGAAGGGAGATCAGGGTGCGGGGAAAGGGCTCCAAGGATCGTGTGGTTCTCATGGGTCTTCCAGCGCTAGAGACGTTACGAGCCTATTTGAGTGCCGGCCGGCCCAAGTTGATGGGTGAGACCCAGAGCAGCTACGTTTTTTTAAACCGGTACGGCGGCCGTCTCTCGACGCGACGGGTACAGATCATAGTCGAGGAATGTGCGAAACAGGCGGCCATAACCAAAAGGGTGACTCCTCACGTTCTGCGTCACAGCTTTGCCACTCATATGCTCGACGGTGGCGCCGACCTGCGTGTCGTTCAGGAGCTACTCGGACATACCAGTCTGAGCACAACTCAGATCTATACTCATGTCACCCAAACCCGGGCCCGCAAAGTCTATATGGCCGCCCATCCTAGAGCGCACAAGATCGTGGTTGTGGCGGTCGGAGAGCAGGATCAGACGTGAAAATACTCATCATGCATGGGCCAAACCTCAACCTGTTGGGTAAGAGAGAGCCAGCGATTTACGGATTGAATACGCTGCCTGAGATCGACGAGCGGCTAGAGAGGCGGGCTGGCGAGCTTGACGTGGAACTGGAAGTTTTCCAGTCGAACTTCGAGGGAGCTCTGATCGAGTTCTTACAAGAAAACGATGACGCCGACGGTCTGGTTATCAATCCGGGTGCGCTTACCCACTACGGCTTGTCGCTGCGCGATGCTATTGCCAGTTTTGCTAAGCCGACCATCGAAGTCCATCTCTCTAACGTTTACGCCCGCGAGGAGTTTCGTCACAAGTCGGTTGTCGCCCCCATCGTTCTCGGCCAGATAAGCGGGCTTGGCTGGCGGGGCTACCTGGCGGCCCTGGACATATTGGCGGACATCCTAAGGGAAGGCGATTGATGGAGAGAAGGCTGGCAAGTCTGCGCGAGTGGCTGGCGGGAAGTGACCTCGACGCCATACTGATAACGCAGGCGGAGAACCGGCGGTACCTGAGTGGTTTCACCGGTTCGGCCGGCTCTTTGCTGATCTCGGAGGATAGGGCTATTTTGGCCACCGATTTCCGCTACATCGAGCAGTCCCAAGAGCAGGCGCCCGATTTCGAGGTGTTCCGCCTGGATAATAGCCTTACCGGTTGCTTTGCCTTGCTGGTGAAGGAGCTTGGGTCGAAGAGAATGGGTTTCGAGGCCGGCGACTTGACTTTTGCTACCTATCAGGAGCTTCGTCAGGCGGTGCCCCTCGAGGAACTGGTTCTGGAGTCGACCGACGCCGTGGTCGAGCGGATCCGTATGGTGAAGGACGATGTCGAGCTCGGATTCACCATGAAGGCCGCCGGGATCGCCGACGCCGCGTTTGCCCATGCAACCTCGCTTCTCAAGCCAGGTGTGACAGAGATCCAGATCGCCTGGGAGATCGAGAAGTTTATGCGGGAGAATGGCGCCGAGGCGGTATCATTCGATACGATCGTCGTGGCCGGTCCCCGTAGCGCCCTGCCTCATGCGACTCCCACCGATCGTGGTATACGCGAAGGAGAGCCCATCGTCATCGACTTCGGCGCCCGTGTCCAGGGGTATTGCAGCGATTGCACACGTACTCTTATACTGGGGGAGCCTGACGAAACCTTCATAAAGGTATATAATACAGTTCTACGGGCCCAGCGTGCCGCTATGGCTGCCGTGCGGCCGGGAGTGATGGGCGCCGAAGTCGACGGAGTGGCCCGGCAGATGATCACCGACGCCGGATATGGCGAGTTTTTCGGACACGGCCTCGGGCACGGCACTGGCCTCGTGGTTCACGAGCGGCCGACGTTGCGGAAGACCTCGACCGATCGTCTCGGGGATGGCATGCTGTTTTCTATAGAGCCCGGAATCTACCTGCCCGGCTGGGGTGGCGTCAGGATCGAGGACCTGGCCACGATCGAGCAAGGGGAATTGAAATTGTTGACCACAGCGAGGAAAGCTGGGGAGATAGGAGGACACGGATGATCTCAACAGGAGACCTGAAAAAGGGGGTCACAATCGATCTGGACGGCCAGCTTTACTATATCGTCGAATACTTTCACATCAAAGTAGGGCGGGGCAGCGCCCAGGTGCGGATTAAGCTGCGGGATGTACGGGCCGGCCATCTTATCGAGCGCACGTTCCAGGCCGGAGAGAAGTTTCAGCGGGTCTACCTCGACCATCGCAACGCCCAGTTCCAATACTCGGACGGCGATCTATATCATTTCATGGACATCGAGACCTTCGAGCAATTCGCCCTGAACGGCCAGATTCTCGGCAACGCCACGGACTATCTTCTCGAGAGCATGGTAGTCGAGCTTCTCATGTATGGCGAGGAGCCGATCGGCGTAGAGGTACCCATCACTGTCGATCTCAGAGTAACGCAGACAGACCCGGGCTTCAAGGGAGATACGGCAACGGGTGGCAACAAGCCCGCCACGCTGGAGACAGGTCTTGTCGTGATGGTGCCGCTCTTCGTAGCCAATGGAGAGGTCTTGAAGATCGACACGAGGACCGGCTCCTACCTCGAGAGAGTGAATTAGCAGGATGGCGGCGAACAGGGACGACTCTTTCCCCGGGAAGGACGATGTCATTGCCGGCCAGGTTCGGGAGTTAATTAAGCTCTTCAACGAGAGCGACATGAGCGAACTCCGGGTCGAGCAGGGAGACCTCAAGCTCTATATCGCCAGACAGCATGCTTCTGTGGCAGGACAGGCGCAGCCCGAGGCTGATCCCCCTGCGGAGGGGGAAACCCCTACGGATCAATCCTTCATCATTGCCCCTATGGTAGGCCGGTTCTATCTCGCCGCCCCAGGCAGACCGCCACTTGTCGTATGCGGCCACCCGATCGCCAAAGGCCAGAAGATCTGCATCGTCGAGTCAATGAAAATGCCCCACGATATCCTCGCCGAGATCGACGGCCTGGTCGAAGAGATCCTCTGCGAAGACGGCCAGGCCGTGGAGTACGGTCAGAGCCTCTTTCGCGTCCGGCTTCAGCCGCCAGCTTCTCCTGTCGGCTAGGGTACCGGCCTCCGCTCTCGTGTTGCGGTCAAGTCCACTATGGCTTGGAGGCGTTTTTGGCGAGTCTCCAGCTTCTTGGCGCAACTCAGCCAGTGGAGGTATTGTTTCTTCTGCGACGCAGGCCAACTATGGAAAGACAGCCAGGCATCGCGCTCCTGTAGTTCATCCAACAGGTCTTCCGGTATGGCGTCGACATCTTCTCTGGTGGTCGCCGCTTCCCATTCACCATTCTCTTGCGCCTGGGTGATCTTCGCTAGCCCCGCCGCGGTCATCCGGTCCTGCTCAATTAGCGTCTCCGCCCGCCGCTTGTTGTTCTCAGACCAAATACTGCGTGGTTTGCGGGGGGAATAGCGCAGGGCATAGGTGTTGCTATCAACACTCCTCAGCAAACCATCAATCCAGCCGAAGCACAGCGCTTCTTTCACCGCTGCTTCAAGCGTCAGGTATTCTTTGACTGCTCCTTTCTTATGGTGGAGTAACCAAGCTTCCTGTTCTTTATCATGATGCCGGTCGAGCCAGTCGTGC
>JAUSEJ010000009.1 GCA_030650265.1 Dehalococcoidia bacterium
CGACCCATGGCGTCCTGGGTGCCGAAACCCTCGTCGATTACCAGAGTCTGGAGCCTGGCGCCGGCCCGTCGAGCCAGCATCTTGGAGAGAGCGATGCGAACGGCAAAGTTGATGCGGAAGGCCTCGCCGCCACTGTACATCTCGTAGTTGCGGGTGCCCAACTCGTCGGCAATCTTTATGTCAAGCGTCTCGACGGTGTCGCCTTTCTTGGTGTCGCGTTGGGTCTCGAAGGCGATGGCCATGCGTGAATCGGTCATCCTCCCCAAGATGGCGTTAGCCTCATCCTGAATCTCGGGAATGGCCGACTCGATTATCATGGCCTGTATCCCCTTCTTCCCCATCGCCAGGGCCAACTCATCGTAGATCGCCTTCTCCTTCGCCGCTCTGTTGAGTACCGCGGATTTCTCCCTCTTCTGCCCCTCGAGGTATTCACAGTGCCGAATTTTCTGTTGCACCGCTCCCAGTCGCTGTCCTACCTGAGACCAGGTCAATACCAGCGTGTCGAGAAGACGCTGGGCTTCGGTGACCCGCCTCGCCATTTGGGGCAAATCAGCGACCTCTTTCTCAAAAGCAATCTTCTTCAACGTGCTATCGGCCACTTCCGTCTGCCATCGCCCCAGCGCCGCCTCGCCCCGGGACACCGCGTTTTGTTCCTGCTCGATCAGCCGGTCGGCCTCCTCTAGCTTGCGGTGCAGTTCGTCGTATCCGGCGAGTACCTCGCAAAGTCGCCGCACCTCGTCATGGCGGCTGGTATCATAGGCGAGAACCTTTAGCTCCGCCTCAATCCGGGCGACCTGCGCCTGGTCGCTCCCAGCAAACCGACCATTCACGATCTTCTCGCCCAGCTCGTCCAGCCGGGCCCGATGCTTGCCGATCTCTTCGGCAGCCGTTTTGGCGTCGGCGATATTCTTCTCCAGAGTGCCCACCTGTCTTTGCGCCGCATTCCGATCCCGATTGATTGTGGCATCCAATTCACCAGCCTCCCTGTTCAGCCCCTCAAGGCTTTGCGACAGGGTCTTGGCCTCCCGGTCGTTCCCGCGGTAAGCGTCACCCTTTTCCTGGCCCTCACTCTGGTATTTCTCCTGAATCTTCCGTTTGCCATCTTCGCCAAGGTCGGTTTCACAGAGGGGACAAGCCGCCTCCGCCGGCGCTAGAAGACTGACTTTCTCCCTCAATCCGTTCATCTCAGTCCGTAGGCGCTGATTCTCCGCCTTCAGCACCTCGATCCGGCTCGCCAGTTCGAGACTCCGGGCCCGTTTCCCCTCTCTCTCGACGTCAAGGATCGCCAGCACGCCAAGTCGCTGGTGTGCCTCAACTAGCTCTTGCTCCCAAGCGGCCAGCTTCTGCCTCTTTGGTTCGAGCGTCTGAACTTCCCTTTGCAGAACACGCTGCTCGGTGACCAATTCGTTCCTCGCCTGGTCCACCCGTTTGGCGTACTGGTTAAGTTTCTCGGTCAACTGGTGCTGCTGACGAAGCCTGGCGTTAAGCGTCTCGTTCTCCAGCCTGGCGGCTAACATTCTTTGGAAACTGTCCTCAACCTCTACCCGACCGCGGCGAACCCGCTCGAAAGCGGCTACCCGCGACCGGCGATCGTCCACATCATTGTTCAGTTCCAGAATCTCTCGCCCGGCGTAGGCCAGCCGCTGCCCAACTTCTTTCGCTTGTTCGGCCATGATGTCCATGGCCTTCTTCCTCTCCCGGAGGGCGAGTAGCTCTGCTTCCTGCAGCTTGACCTTACCATCAAGGGAGGCGAGAGCCAATTGCACTTCTGCCAACTCTACCTCGTAGGCCGGCTTCTTCGCCAATTCCTTCTCCATCTCCTCCATAGCTGCGGCAATCTCCCGCCTGAGAATGTCCCTTGTCTTGGCTTCCTCCCTCGCCTTTTCCTCCAGGCGATCGTACCAGGATAGGCCCAGGATCTCCGACAAAACCTTCTTTCGCTCGGTGGGGGCCTTGATCGTGAATTCGTCCGCTCGCCCCTGAAGAATGAAGGCGCTATTGATGAACGTATCGTATTCCATGCGCAATAGATCGACGATCTTGCGCTCCGTGTCCCTCACACTGTTACCGGTTATCGACCGGAAGACGCCATCGTTGGCCACATGTAACTCCAGAACGGATTGGCCGGACCCTCTCTCCGTCCTCGCCTTCAGGCGCTTGCGCACCACCCGGTAATGGACATCGGCCAGCAAGAACTCGAAGTCCACCTCCATCTCGGACCGACCGAGGTAAATAAGCTCGTCGTCGCTCTTGGCCCTCGCCTTGCCCCAGAGCGCCCACGTGATGGCGTCGAGAAGGGCCGATTTTCCGTGTCCGTTGTCGCCCGACAAGCAGGCCAGATGAATGCCCTCGAAACTTAGGGACGGCAGGTTCTCGCCGTAGCACATGAAGTTGCGCAGGCCGAGGCGCACGGGAATCACGGCGTAACCTCCCGAATCAAGCGCTCGCCATAGGCCATCAACTCCTCAATCCTGTCCACGGGTGTCTTCTTGGTCCCGAAGTACAGGCGCAAGGCCTCGATTGGCGTCATTTCCTCAATTAACTTACTCCCCAATCGAGTACGATTCTCCCGCTCGACTTCCTTGCTGACCGCGGCAACGTAATAGGCGTCTTTGAGCGCCCTCTGGATCACCGCATCCTGAATCAGTCCCTCACGCCGGGCAGAAACCTTGATTTGCAAC
>JAUSEJ010000499.1 GCA_030650265.1 Dehalococcoidia bacterium
CGGCCGCCGGGCTTCAAGAGGCGCAGGAACAGGGCGACAAAGAGCAGTTCGGTCTTCTTGGTCTTGACCACGGCGAGGAGGTCCTTGGCCGTGTTCTCGTAGTCGAGGCTGCCGGCGAAGGGCGGGTTGGCTAGTACCAGCGTGTAGGTCTCTTCGTCGCCGGCATGGTCCTGCGCCAACGAGTCGCGATAACGGATGTCCGGGTTCTCCACGCCGTGCAGCAGCATGTTCATGCTGCCGATGCGCAGCATGGTATTGTCGAAATCGAAGCCGTGGAACATGTGTTGGTGGAAGTGAGCCTTGAGCCTTTCGTCGTGCAATAGGTCCGGCCGGCGCTCGCGCAGGTACTCGCCGGAGGCGACGAGAAAGCCCGCCGTGCCGCCGGCCGGGTCGCAGATCAGGTCGGTGGGCTGCGGCGCCGTCATCTCCACCATCAAGCGAATGATGTGGCGCGGCGTGCGGAACTGGCCGTTTTGGCCGGCGCTGGCGATCTTGGCGAGCATGTATTCGTAGATGTCGCCCTTGGTGTCGCGTTCCGCCATCGGCACGCCGTCGAGCAGGTCCACCACCTTGGCCAGTAATGCCGGCGTGGGGATGGTAAAGCGGGCGTCCTTCATGTGGTGGGCGTAGGTGGAGCCGTCGCCGCCCAGCGTGCGGAGGAAGGGAAAGACGTGTTCGC
Source organism: Dehalococcoidia bacterium (assembly GCA_030650265.1). Next base: position 680 of record JAUSEJ010000499.1, read on the forward strand.
TGAGCACGACGTACATTTCCGCCGGCGCCAGGTTCTTGAAGCGCGACCAGCGCAGGTCTTCGTAGGGCCGGCCGCCGCCCTTGCCGATCTCATCCTTGCCTTCGGGGAAGACACGCCGCTCCATCGGTCCGCCAAAGTGGGCGGTCCGGTTTTCCTCAAGTGTTTGCAAGTCATCCAGTCGCCGCACGAACAGCAAGTAAGTGATCTGCTCGATGACTTCGATTGGATTGGCGATGCCGCCGGACCAGAAGGCGTCCCAAATGCGGTCGACCTGGCTTTTGATTTCGCCCGTGATCATTTATCGATTCACTTTCTCCGGAGGATCAGAAATATGCCGATGCCAACTAGCAGAATTGGCCACCACAGTAGTACAGTCGCCCACTGGTCGCTATTTAAAATGAATTGGTTCGCGATCAGCAGTAAAAGCAGCGCCAGCCCGCAAAGAATCAAGCCCGGGAACAGAGGCCAATTGCGAGCGCCCCAGCTCCCCTCCCTGCGGGTGTGGATGGCGTAGACGAGGAGAAACGGGACGCCGAGGAAGACGAAAAAGAGCGACTCGAAGCCGAAGGGGATCGGCCCGGCCTGCTGGAGGCCGACAAAAGCGCCGAAACCGATGAGAATCAGGCCAGGAATCAGGAAACCCAACTGGCGCTTCGACAGATAGTAGCCGGCGAGGAATGCCACCCCCACGGCCATGATGGCAAAGCCGGCCGCCGACTGCAAGAACTGGATCAAAATGAGAAACAGGCCTACTAAAACGAGAACAAAGCCGGGGATGAGGCGCGATCGGGTGTTGTCAGGCATCGCCTTTACCTCCCTTGGCAAATAATCGGACTGTCTAGCGTAAGTATAGCAAGTTCTGGTATGCGTGTCGATAGGTTATTCTCGGCGCATTTCCAACTCGGCGTGAATCGCCATCCAGTCCGTGGTCAGCGTGTCGATCTGTTCTCTGACCTCGCCATACTCACGGGTTAGCGCTGCTGCCCGCCCGGCGTCTTGATAAACCTCCGGATCGGCCAGCTCCTCTTCTATAGTGGCCAGTCTCTTCTCGAGGGCGAGAATCTGGCGTTCCAGTTCCACGCTCTGCTGGGCGGCGTCGGCCCCGGCGCTTTCAGTGGGCCGGGCGTTCCTCGCCGTCCGCTTCGCCTGTGCCGGCCCCGGGAGCGCTTTGGCGGTTTCCATGAGTTGTTTTTTGTGGCGATAATATGAGTAGTTGCCTAGATATAGGGTTAGCCTGGCGTTGTCGACTTCCAGCACCTTAGTCGCCACGCGGTCGACGAATCGCCGGTCGTGGGAGGCAAACACTATCGTGCCTTCAAACGATGAGAGGGCCTCTTCGAGCGCCTCGATGGACCCGAGGTCGAGGTGGTTGGTCGGCTCATCCAGTAGCAGGACGTTGGCTGGACGGAGCAGCATCTTCGCGAGCGCTACCCGGCTCCGCTCGCCGCCGCTCAGTTGACCAATCTTCTTGAACACGTCGTCGCCGGAAAGAAGGAATCGGCCTAGTATCCCCCGGACTGCCGTCAAAGTTATACCGCCAGGGGCATCTTCGTACACTTCGTCGAGCACGGCGCCTTCGCCGTCGAGACTATCGGCCTGGAGCTGGGAAAAGTAGGAGAGGATGGCGTTGTGGCCAAGTCGGACGGCGCCCGTGGAGGGCGGCTCGACGCCGGCTAGTATCTTGAGCAAAGTCGACTTTCCCGCCCCGTTCGGTCCCGTCAGGGCGATCCGGTCGCCTCGCTCTATGGTTAGCTCTCCTTCGCCAAAGACGACTTTCTCACCGTAGGATTTGCCTAGGTTCTTGAAGATGACGGTTTCCCGGCCACCGGGCGGAGCGGGAGAGAATCTCAGCTTGATACTCTGGACGTTTCCGTCCGGTTGGTCGACAAGTTCCAGCTTGGCAAGCATCTTCTCGCGGCTTTTAACCGCCGAGGCTTTGGTCGCCTTGGCCCGAAAGCGATTGATGAACTCTTGCTGCTTTTCCAATTCCCCCTGTTGTCGCCTGAAGTTTGCCCCCTGGGCCTCCCGCCGCCGGTCCTTCTCGTCCGAGTAGAAAGAGTAGCTTCCGGCGTAGTCGACGATGGCACCCTTGGCCAACTCAAGGGTACGGAGTGTTATTCTGTCGAGAAAATAGCGATCGTGAGAAACGGCAATCACCGAGCCCCTGTAGGCGCTCAAGTATTCTTCAAGCCACTCGACTGCTCGTAGATCGAGGTGGTTGGTGGGTTCGTCAAGGAGAAGATAGCCGGGATTGACAAGTAGTAGCTTGGCCAGCCCGACCCGCATCTGCCAGCCACCGCTGAAATGTTCGAGCGGCCTCCCGTGGTCTTCCGCGGTAAAGCCCAGGCCGGCGAGAACCTGGCCGATCTTGGCTTCGACGAGATACCCGTCGGCTTGCTCGAAATCGTGGAGCACTTGTCCGTAATCGCTGAGAAGGGCGTGGAAGCGGGCATCGGTCGCCGGGCATGATTGCATTTCCGCTTCGATCTGGCGTTGCCGATCCTCGAGAGCGTTTACCTCGGTAAACACGCCGAGCATCTCTTCGTGTAGTGCGTGTCCAACGGGGAACTGGTTAACCTGCGAGAGGTATCCCAGGTCTGCCCTGGGCGCGATTATTACCTCGCCGAGGTCTGGCTCAACCTCGCCGATGGCTATTTTTAGGATGGTTGACTTACCGCTGCCGTTCGGCCCGATAAGGCCGACCCGCTCCCCAGGATTAACCTGGAAAGTCAAGTTACGGAGGACGGTTTGCCCGCCAAATGATTTGGAGATTTTGCTAAGACGTAACATTTAGCCCCTTGCACCGACACAGATGTGGTGCGGTCAAAGATTACCATAAGAGCCAGGTGGCGTCAAACGGAATGCCAGTGGGCGCTTCTTGGATTCTGCGATGAGGGGTTGAAATCTCTCTTGAGCGGCGCTAATCAGAGTGTTTAGTCGCGTCGCCTAGTGGTCCTGCAGTTCCTTTGCATAGTGCCGATTCAACAAGTCTTGCGTCTGCTCTCGCGTGATCTTCTCAATCTCGGAATCCGGCAGGCGGATAGTATCACGCAAGAAGCGCTGCAAGAAGGCGGGAAGCGGTCTGGGTGCGTCTGGCAACGGAGTAATTGCGTAGCGCACAGGATCTCCTTGCAAGCCACGCCAAAATTCGCTTTCGGACGCTAGTCGAAGTTGCCACTTCCAAATCTTATTCCGCATTTGCGATGGGACTTCTTCTCCATCGATCCCGAAGGAGACAATGGTTCTCGAGGTAGAGCGATCAGGTTGGACCTTCAAATAGTGGGAGTGGTCGGTGCTGGTCTCGATGTAGCCCTGTCGCCGACAGAATTCCCTTACCTGGCTCCATTTAGGCAGCGGCACTGTTTTCCTCTGAGCGGCCGAATATCATCTCGATTAGCTCGGAGTCGTTCTTTGCCAGACTGAGTCGAAGCACATGCGGCTCCTGACGTGCCATGTATGGTAGATGCCTGTTGAAGTCAAACTGTTGGAGATAATTGCGAACGTAGCTCCGCACCGAGGAGAGCAGATCCTGCCGGGCCTCTGGAAGGGTCCGACCAGTGCCACCGGTTTCTAACTCTTTCAGCCAAAGTGTAAAGCTATCGTCGTCCTCTGGCAGGAGATCCACATGAAACTCGTATTGGTTGAGAACTCTTAGAAGCGTCTCGCGTGAGACCAGCAGCCCCCGCTCATGGCATCCGCGCACAATCATCACCGGATGCTCTTTCCTCACGACCTCGTCAAAAATGGGACTAAGGTTTCTGGCTGTGGTCAGATTCACTTCACGAACCATCGTTCGCTCTTCCGCCGGCATAGCTGCCCCTCCTCGCATATCTGTACACATTGTACTTAGTATACACTATGTACACTATTTAGTAAAACGGTGAAGAGCGGGCACTCCAAGAAAAATGACCCCGACGATTCGACAGCGAACGACTACGCGTCACGTAACGAAGTGAATTCCTGCAGAAAGCGATGGGAATTAAGGTAATTCGCGGTTTACATACTCAGAGCGATGAAGTTGTCCGCCCACTTGCGGTAGATACCGTTGCAGGTGAAGAGGAGGATCTGGTGGCTCTTGGCCAACTCACGGCAGAGTTGCATGGTGTTTTCCAAACGGCTTTGGTCGAAGGCGACAAAGGGATCATCGAGAAGCAGAGGTGGCTTCTTTCCTCCACAGATGAACTTAAGAAGGGAAAGGCGGGCGGCGAGATAAAACTGGTCCTGAGCGCCACGGCTCAGGCTAATCTGAGGGTCGATGAAGGGATCGACGTCCTTCTCCAGCGATTGAACTGTGAAGCTCAGAGTCCTCTCATCCACGGAAACCTCCCGGTAACGACCCCCGGTTATGGTCGAGAGGTACTCGCCCATCTCTGCCTCAAGAGCATGTTTGGCAGCGATAAGGACGCGGTTCTTGGCCGTCTCGATAGTCTGTCTTGCCGTTTGGTAAATCAATAGCCGCCGTTGGGCCCTTTCCAGTTGGGAAGTCCAGATGGCTTGCTCTTCTGCCAAACGGTGGACATCCACGGCAGAAAAAGGGGAGTTTTCAATAATGGCTCGATTTCTCAATACCGCCTCATGCAGAGTCGTGGCCTCGGCCTCCGTGGCGTCGATCTGTCTGGCCAGTCGCGTGAAGGCCAGAGGGTCCATTTCTGCGTTGACCAATTCAGGCCCGGTCAAAATCTCCTGACAGTCTCGCCTTTTCCTGCTTATCTCGCGTCTGGACCGTTCGAGTTCTTCGACCGTCCTGCCGCCTAGAAGTCCATCAAGCCTGGCCTTTGCTTGGCCAAGCTCGGTGTGTAGTCTCCTATAGGTCTCGTACTCTTCTAGCAGTTGCCCATAGTTCTTTCCGGGAAAACGGCTCAAGGTCTCCTGCCTCTCGCTTTTGGCCTCACTCAACCGTCGCCGCGCCTCTTCCAGGCGGGTGTGAGGTGACTGGACGGTAGTGTCCCGGCCAGGAGGCCCCGGGGAGCGTCGTCGGCCAAGGTCAAAGGCGACAAGCACGGCGCCCAATAGCGCGATCGCCAGCAGGTAGACGCTGTAGAAGGCGCCGATCAGGCCGCTAGCCGCGAGCGCCAGCCCGAGAGGCAACAGCCAAACGGGAATAGTCGAACCGGCCCCGGCGCCGCTCACCGTTTCCGCCAGGGCAATCTCCTGCTCTACCTCCTGTACCTGCTGGGCATGCAGGTTGATCGCTTCATTGGCACTTGCCAAACGCGCTATCGTGGCCGAGTCCAGAGCCTGCAATTGGCCATAAGGGGCAATGTTGGTCTCGATGCCCGTGATCTCTCTCTGTAGCCTTTCCGTGCTCTCGATTTTCTGGTCGAGTTCATCTTCCTGCAACGCAGTGGCATCAAGATCGCTCTTCACCTGCTGTCGTCTAAGATAGCGCTCTTTCAGGCGGCGAGCGTCATCCAGAGCAGTGAGCATCACGGCCAGCTTCTTCTCGTCGGCGGTCAGGTCATCCTGAGACCGGTCTATGGCGGCCAACTGGCCTCTTCGCTCGGCAATCTTGCCGCTGAGATCGGCTAGTTTATCCCGGGCAGCGCGGATCTCACCGGGTTCCCTGGCCATGCCTGTTGTCCCTTTCTGCAGGTGGCCTATCTTGTCGTCGAGCTTCTTCAACACCGTCGAGGCGACTACATCGTCGCCCCCGCCGGTGACGACTCTCTGCAACTCGTCTCCCAGACTCTTCCTCAGGTCCTTCTCCGATGCAAGATCGGCCAGACGATCCTGCCCAATGAAGGCAGTGGCCCTAAACAAAGACGCCGTGCCAAGGCCGATGGCTGCCGTGACGACAGACTCTGCAGCGGCTGGATCTCTACTAACCGAACCCGTAAGTTGGTTGGTCAAAGCTAGACCCTTGCTCTCAAAGTCCTTGACGAGGCTAAAAGACTGGTCATCGAACGCGAAGACCAGGGTCACCTCCGGCAGGGCCGTGTTGTTCCACGACCGGGTCTCCCGTACCTCGGCGTTGCGCACAGTGGGCCTCGTGAACAGGCCGAGGAGAAGGGCATCGTGCAATGTGGTCTTGCCCAATTCGTTATTGCCATAGATCACGTTGAGGCCGGGAGAGAGATCCAGAGTGAAGTCGGCGAATCGCCGAAAACGCTTGACTGCTACTTGCCTCAGTATCATCCTAGCACCCCTTTTCCCTGCAGGAGGGCCACGCCAAGCTGGAGGGCCTCTTCGCCCTGCGTCATTTCCTCGGGGGAAGACGCCTCGGCGATTCTCGCTTGCATCAAACGAACAAATTGACCGAGGACTGTTTGCTCGTGGAAGGCGCTGGCTGACATGTCTGATAGCTTGACATGCGACTTCTCGACGATTCTGATGTGGAAGAACGCATCTGTCAGTTCCTCAACAAGGTCGTTGGCGTCGAAAGTGAGGCCTATGTCCCTCATACCGGTTAGGGTAACGGTCAGAATAGATTCGGGGTCCCTCCCGGCCAGAATCATGGACTTGACCTGCTCAAGCGCTTCCATTCCGTCCAAGGCTATAGACAGATCGGCCAACTTCCGGCGGCCGATCCTCTCCTCCACCACCCGAGCCTGGCTCTTGTCATCTAGCATCAGACGGATGAATGAGCCGGACCCCGTCGAATCGAAGTTGATCGTCTCCGGGCAGCCGGAGTAGTAAGCCGGTACTTTGGCCTGCGAGTAGTTGCCGAGTGAATGCCAGTGGCCGAGGGCGACATAGTCCATGTTGCAGAGGGCGATCTGCTCAGGGTAAATGGGGAAGTCGGCAGAAGTGACGACGCCGGGAATTACGACCGACCCGTGGGCCATGGCAATGTTCCAACGAGAGCGGCCGACCGGCGACAGACCCTCCAGAGGGCTGGACGGTGATTGGTTCGTGAGGTTTGCCCTGGCGTGGATCGACAGGCCAAGGTTGGCGAATTCTTTGATCTCTCCGTGGCCATCGGTGAATACGAATACATTGGCGCAGTGCTGGCTGAACTTCACCCGGCGATATACCGACCGTTGGTTGAAGCAGTCGTGGGTGCCCGGCAGAATGCAGACAGGGATGTTCAGCCGCCTGAACTGGGCGATGGCGAAGTCGATGGCCCTTTGAGACGGGGAATTGGAGTCGAAAAGGTCGCCGGCGACGAGCAGCAGGTCGCAACGATCGCTGATGGTGCGATCGATAAGCAACTGGAAGGTGTCCTGCACCTGCTGGCGCTGACGCTGTCCTCTCGCGCCAAGAAAGGTGAAGGGGGCGTCCAGATGGACGTCGGCGGTGTGGAAGACGGTCGGCACGTGTCACCTACTTTGGGGAGAGGCTATTATGCCTGCGTCTCCCTGGCCATATCTTAGCATCCGGACTTGCTCAGGTCAATGGTTTATAGTCCGAGTTTGCTTAGCATTGTGATGGGAATGGAGAGCCGGTAGTCATGGTCTGCCAAGCGCAAGAGCCCGAATCTCTCATAGAAAGATCGAGCGTTTTCATTTTTGGCATCGACGATGACGCCCAAAGAGCGATAGTTTCCGTGCCTCATGAGTCATCTGTACGCGGTGTTTTATGCCGTTACGGCCTGACCAGCGGCGTTGGGTCCAGAGAACTGGCTGTTGAAAAGGTCGGCATACATCCCGCCTTTGGCCATAAGCTCGTTGTGATTGCCCTGTTCAATGATGCTGCCGTTATTCATGACAAGGATCGAGTTTGCGTCGCGAATGGTGGATAACCGGTGGGCGATGACAAAGCTGGTTCTGCCTTGCATGAGGGACTTCATCGCTTTTTGAATGAGAATCTCGGTTCTGGTATCGACGTTGCTGGTAGCTTCGTCGAGGACGAGAATCGTCGGGTCGGTGAGTACTGCCCGGGCGATAGTCAGAAGTTGCTTCTGCCCCTGCGAGATGTTTGAGATTTCCTGATTGAGAATCGTGTCATAACCTTCCGGCAGGGTCCTAATAAAGTGATCGGCGTGGGCCGCTGTGGCCGCCGCCACGATCTGCTCCTCGGTGGCATTCTCCCGGCCATAGGCTATGTTGTCGCGGATAGTGCCGTTGAAAAGCCACGTATCTTGAAGCACCATGCCTATCTGGCTCCACAGATTTTCGCGTTTCAGGTCTCTGATATCGACGCCGTCGATCGTGATTCTTCCGCCATCTATTTCATAGAAGCGCATCAGCAAATTGACCACCGTTGTTTTGCCTGCACCGGTAGGCCCGACTATCGCCACTCTCTGGCCCTGCTTAACCTCGATATTCATGTTTTCGATCAATGGGACGCCTGCTTTGTAGCCGAACTTGACGTTTTCAAAACTAACGTCGCCTCTGGGGTTTTGGATGACCATGGCGTCGGCTTTGTCGGGAATCTCTTCAGACTCGTTGAGAAAATCGAAGACGCGCTCGGCGGAGGCCACTACCAGTTGGATAACGCTGGCCATAGTCGCAACCTGAGTTATGGGCATGGTGAACTGCCTGGAGTATTGAATGAAGGCCTGAACATCGCCGATGGCGATGGATCGTCCCGTTACCAGGATGCCGCCAACCACACAGACTAGCACGTAGCCGATGTTGTTGACGAAGCTCAACAGCGGCATGATGAGGCCGGATATGAACTGTGCCTTCCAGCCTACATCATAGAGGCGATCGTTAAAGGTGTTGAACCTATCGATGGATTCAGCCTCGTGCCCGAAAGCTTTCACAACAATGTAGCCGCCATACATCTCTTCGACATGGCCATTAAGCTTCCCGAGTGCCTGCTGTTGGCCGACGAAGTACTTCTGCGAGCGTTTTGCCACATTGCTGGTCACGACAAAAGAAGCGGGCAGGACTACCATGGCAATAAGCGTCATTATGGGACTTATGGTCAGCATCATGATGATCGTTCCCACCAGAGTAATAACCGCCGTAATTATCTGGGTGAGACTCTGTTGCATCGTAGTGCTAATATTGTCGATGTCGTTGGTAACATGGCTCAGGATTTCGCCATGGGTGCGGGAATCTAAGAACTTGAGCGGCAGACGGGTAATCTTTTCGTCAACATCGCGACGCAGTTTGTAGACCATGTTCTGGGCAACACTCGCCATGATGTAGGATTGAAGGTAGCTGAAAAGGGCGCTGACGACATAGAGGACGACAAGCGTGATGAGAATCTGAGAGATAAAGTCGAAATCCACGGAGGCGCCCGGCACACCCTGTAACTTCAGCATCAGGCCTTCAAACAGTTTCGTTGTGGCCTGGCCGAGGATCTTCGGGGCGACGATACCGAAAACCGTGCTTAGCACGGCAGCGAGAAACACTGCCAGAAGCTGGATTCGATGGGGCTGCAAATAGCTGAGCAGCCTTTTCAGTGTCCCCTTGAAGTCGCGGGCTTTTTCCGGCGGCATTCCCATCGCCATGAAGCCACCATGACCGCCCATTGGTGCATTGCCTCGCCGTTGTGCCATCATGCTATTTCTTCTTCTGAAAACTGGGAGTAAACAATCTCGCGATAGATCTCACTAGACTTGAGGAGGTCCTTGTGCTTGCCGATTCCTACCACTTCGCCACAATCCAGGACGATGATCTGGTCAGCATCGATCACAGTGCTAATCCGTTGGGCAACCACAATGACGGTCGAATCCACCATCTCTTTCTTCAGGGCGGCCCGGAGTCGGGCATCGGTGCTGAAATCGATGCCCGAGAAACTGTCGTCAAATATGGCGATCTCGGGTCGACGAACCAGCGCCCGGGCGATGGAAATGCGCTGCTTCTGCCCACCGGAGACGTTGACGCCGCCTTGAGCGATCAGCGAATCAAAGCCTTCCTTCATCGTGGAGACGAATTCGCTCGCTTGAGCGGTATCAGACGCGGCCTGGACTTCCTGGTCGGAGGCAAACTGTTTTCCATATCGGATGTTGTCGGCGATGGTTCCGGTAAAGACGACCGTCTTCTGGGGAACAAGACCGATCTTAGCTCTAAGTCTATCCCGTGGCATTTCCCGGACATCTACACCGTCTACCAGAATGACGCCACTGTCTACATCGTAGAAGCGGGGAATGAGATTGATCAGCGTCGATTTGCCCGAGCCGATACCACCGATGATGGCGGTTATCTCACCGCGCTTCGCCGTGAAGGACACATCGCAGATGACCGGTTCTTCGGCGCCGGGATAGCTGAAAGTAACATTTCTGAACTCCAGTAGACCGCTGTTGTCGCCAGGGCGCTTGACCTGAACTGGATCATCGGTCTCCGGCGCGATATCGAGCACCTCGTTGATTCTCACGGCGGAGGCGGAGGCGCGGGGCACCATAACGAACATAAACGAAACCATAATCAACGAGAACATGATCAGCATGACATACTGGATAAAGGCCATCAAAGAGCCGACCTGCATTTCGCCATTGTTGATGCGAATGCCGCCAAACCAGATGATCGCTACGACCGTGAAGTTCATGACGATCATCACCACCGGCATCAGGGCAGCCATTATTCTATTTACCTTGATAGCCACATCGGTTAGATCGCGATTCGCCTCGTCGAAGCGATTCTTCTCGTACTCCGTACGGTTAAAAGCTCGCGAGACCCTGATACCGGTAAGGCTTTCGCGCAGAACCAGATTCAGCCCGTCCAGTTTGGCCTGCAATTGACTAAACAGCGGCACGGCCTTCAAGGCGATGATGGTGACCGCCGCTATCAGGACGGGAACCGCCACAACCATGACCAATGAGAGCCCGGCGTCCTTCGATACTGCCATCACGACGCCGCCGATCGCCATCATCGGTGCCGTGATCATCATTCGCATAATCATTATCAGGACCTGCTGAACCTGATTGATATCATTCGTTGTTCGCGTGATCAGCGTGGCAGTTCCCATGTTGTCAAAATCGTGGAGGGAGAAGTTTTCCACGCGAGAGAAGACTTTATTCCGTAGAGTTCGGCCAAATCCTGATCCGATTTTTGCCGACAAGTAGGCCGAGATGACCGAACAGATTGCGCCTCCGGCAGCGACAAGCAGCATGAACTCGCCAATTCTTATGATGTAATCCGTGTCACCTTTGACAATGCCTGTATCGACGATATCTGACATCAGGGTAGGCAAATACAGCTCAGATAGGGACTGTGCAAAAGAAAGTGCCAAAACGGCTACCACGGAAAGGGCGAATGGTTTCAGCAATCTGGATAATCTAATCACAACTCTTGTCTCCGTTCATAACCTTGATTATCTGGCGTCTGACCGAAGGTTTGCCAGTCGCACTGCCAGGTAGATAATGAAGCCCAGAGAAGCAATATAGAAGCTCACCGGGTACTTGGTGTAGTAGGCCAGGGTGATGCCGGTCCAGGTCTCTAGCAGGGCGAGTACAAGGCTGAGCCCGATTGCCGGTCCCGGTCGCTTAACCATCACGCCCGCTGTAGCCGCTGGCGCCACCAATAGGGTGAATACCAGCAACACGCCGACTACCTGGGTTGCTTCGGCGACGGCGATGGCTAACACTACCATGAAGATGGTGGAGATGAAATTAACCGGCAAGCCACGCGCCACAGCGACTTCCGGGTCGACTGAAGCGAAGGTCAGAGGTCGGAACATAATGGCGATGGCGGCCAAGACGACCAGTCCCAGGATCAAGGTCATGATCACGTCGGTCACGCTGACCCCCAAGATCGTGCCGAAGAGGATGCTATAGGCCTGGGTGGCGTAGCGGGTGTAAATAGAGAGGAAGAAGGCCCCCATGCCAAGAGCGAAGGCGAGAATGATGCCGATGGTAACGTCGCGACTGCGCAGACGCTCTCCCATTAGCCCCATCGCTAAACCACCGCCAACCGTGAATGCTAGAAGTCCGAACAGAGGAGCAACGCCGAGGAGCACCGCGCCGGTGGCCCCGGCAAAGCCGATATGGGCGAGAGCATGCGCCGCGAAGCTCAGGCTGCGCAGCACGACGAAGAAGCCGACTACAGCGCCCACGATGGCGACAACTGTCCCCGCCGCATAGGCGTTTCGCATAAAATCCCACATCAGCGGTTCAGGAATTGGCATCAATCTTCTCCCGACCATGAATCTCCGGCTCTTCATCGCCGGCCAGAACGAAGACGCGGTTTTGCACCCGGACAACCTCAACCGGTGAGCCATAGAGCCGGCTGAGAACGTCGGCGCGAATGATCTCGTCGACAGGGCCAATTGCCGCCCGGCCTCCTGCCAGATACCAGACTCGATCCATTACGCCGAGCAGAGGATTTATGCCGTGAGTGACAAAGAGAATGGCAACATGGCGCTCCCGCCGAACCCGGTCAACCAGGGAAACGATTTCGCTCTGGCTGCGCATGTCGAGACTGGCCAGTGGCTCGTCGAGGAGAAGCAGAGATGGCTCTGAGATCAGAGCCTGGGCGATGGCCAAACGTTGCTGCTCCCCCCCGGATAGGCGTCCGATCGGTGCCTGCGCGTAGGCCGTTGCGCCGACCGAACTGAGCACCTCATCGATCTTGGCGCGACGCTTGCGGCTTGGCCAGCTAAAACCCCAGCGATGGCCGTCGATGCCCAGTCCCACGAAGTCACGGCCGGTCATCGGCAGGTCTCGATCGAAGGAGCGAATCTGGGGACAGTAGCCGACGCGCGGGTTTCCCCGCCGGATACGTTCGCCGGCAAAACACGTCTCTCCCGACTGTGTTTGCAGAAGGCCCAACAAAACTCGCAGGAGTGTGGTCTTCCCGGCCCCGTTCGAACCGATCAAGCCTATGAATTCACCCGGCCAGATCTTGGCGGAAACCTCCCGCAAGACAACCCGATCGCCGAGCTTGATGGTCACATCGATTAGCTCCGCCAAAGGCGTTTCGTCATTCCGGGGATCGGTGTCCCGGGTCATTCCTTCCGGCTCAGGACCGCCGGTGGGCTCTTGATTCGTCTTGAACTCTATGGCGATCAACCTCCCAACGCTTGTTCGAGTCTTTTCAACTGGTCGAGCATCCACTGCTGGTAACTCTTTCCGGCAGGCGCTGTCTCGGAAACAGGCATCACGGGAATGTTTCTCTGCCGGGCAAAGTCCTGCATCTGGACCGACATTGGCGTCGAAGCCTGGCTGTTGTAGATCAAAACCTTGACGGCGCCGCTGGAAAGCTGTTGTCGGAAGTCGGCCACGGCCGCCGCCGGGGGATCGTTTCCATCGGCGACGGCGCGCTGAAAGGCCCCCCCCTTGCCGACCAGGTCCAGCGCCAAAACCCCGGCCATATAATCGAAGACGGGTTCGGTGGCGATATTTCGCACCGCCTGGTACTGTGCCTTGATGGCGGCTATCTGGTCGTTTACGATCTTCATCGATGAGCCAAAAGCCTG
>JAUSEJ010000019.1 GCA_030650265.1 Dehalococcoidia bacterium
TTCGCCCACTCGATCATGCGCCACTGCATCAGATGGTTTGGCATCACGTTTCGATGGCGGTTGCTTGATGCGCCGTATGTATACCAGCACTTGTCCCCAAAGATAAACGAAAGAGCGCCCGCAACGGCTTCGCCCTCATATTCTGCCAGGAAGAGCTTTGCGTAACCCGGCTCGACCAGAGTATCCCACATCTGCTCGTAGTAGTCGTACCCGCGAACCAGAAACCGGTCGCGCAGAGCCGTTTCCTTCAGGATGTCATAGAAAGCTCGAAGGTCGTCTTTCGTGCAGTCCGAGCGCACCGTGACGCCCTTCTTCTCCGCCAGGCGGATGTTGTAGCGCCACTTCGGCTTGCAGTTGGCGAGAATCTCGTCAATCGAGGGAGTGAGGTCCAGCTTCATGACACATCTCGGCTGGATGCCTCCGAATCCGCCGGGGTCCGAAATGCCGACGAACCCGGCCTTCACCAGCCTGGGGATGATAGTCTTGTCCTCGATCGGCGGGTCAATCTTCAGGAGGATTCCGCCTTCCTTCGAGGCGCGCTGCCTGATCCCATCCAGCAATGCCCTGTCCGCCTCGTCAGACTGGTCCGACAGGTCAGACACAGGTCCGCGAGGCGCATAGAGGATGCACTTGTTCACCTTGGGGAGTTTTCGCTTAAGAAGAGAGACTGCTGCCAGAATGCGGTCGCCTTCCATCACTGCCAGGCGGATCGGCATCCATCCGCCGCTCCGTTGTTTCAGCTCGCCCCACTCGAAGGACTGAAGTAAGTCGCCGGTCGGGTGCCCGGCAACGAACCCATTCCACAGCTCCTTTTCGTTGTCGAGGACTTCCCTGACCTGCATGAAGTGCCTTTCGTAATACGAGGATCGTTCGTAATTCTAGCACAGGCCATGGTCAATGGTCAAATAACGTCAACGCTACCGTTCACCGTTCACTGTTCACCTCTCCCCAAACCCTCGATTAAGATTTCCTGTCTGAGCATGAAGTGAGCGTGGAGACGGTGAACATATAATCACCTGAGAGGTGAATTGATATGCCGAAGACTCCACTTTCGCTTTATTGCTCGTATTACGTAGATTCCAAGGTCGATCCTGCCCAAGTGACCAACTATGGTGGGATCTTCCCGTATCTTGACCTGATGCTGCTGACGGGGCTGCCGTCGCTTGCAGAGGAGTCTCTGCCCAAACAAGGGGTTCGCGGGTGGAGGCATGCCGAACATATAGCGGCGCTGCTGGCGCTCAATCTTACCGGTGGGGATTGCGTGGACGACCTGGAGAAGCTCGAGGGCGATCCGGGGATAGGTTTGTATATGGGGCGGGTCGCGCAGGCTATAGGCGTAAAGGGTCGGCGATTCAGCCGAGGGGGCAAGAGAGACATTCCATCGCTCACATCGGCGCGGGAATGGCTGGATGGGTTTCATAACAGCGAAGAGGACGCGGGGCGGGGGTATGGGAAGGCCTTTGTGCCGAGGCCGAACGAGGCTCTTTCGGGATTGCGGAGAGCGAACAGGGAGTTTGTTACCGAAGCCTGGAAACTTTACGCGAGAAGCGGCAAGCCGCCGGTGACTCGCGCCACCCTTGAGATCGATGTGACGTACATGGAGACCCAGAAGCGGGATGCGCTTACCTGCTATAAGAGCTTCGATGCATACTCCGGGCTCACGGTCAGGTGGGCGGAGATGGGGTTCGTGATCGCCGATGAGTTCAGAGACGGCAATATCTCGCCTGCGCAAGGGAATCATGAGGCCCTGGTGGAGGCGATCACACACGTAAACGAGCTGGGGATCGAAGACGTATGGGTGAGAAGCGACTCGGCGGCGCATCAGGAGCGCATCCTAAAGACGCTATCGGGGTGGAAGATAGACGGCAAGCCGAGTCCTGTCAGGTTCGCCATCGGATACAAAAAGACCAAAGAGTTCCGAAAAGAGGTAGCAAAGCTTGCCGACTGCGGGTGGGAGAAGGTCTATGACGAGAAGGGCCGGCTTCTATATGAGTTAGCGGAAGTGCCCTTTGTATCGAATGCCGAAGCCCTGATAAAGGCGGACCCGTTCCGGCACATTGTGATAAGGCGGCAGGCAAAGCAGGGGATACTCTTCGGACTGGGGACTAGAGATGAAGAGCTTGGATGCGAAGAAACGATGGAGATCGGCGGACGGGCGTATCACGTGCACGCGATCATCTCGAACATAGGGGAGGAATGGACCGACAGGCAGGTAGCCCAATGGTACAACGAACGCTGTGGAGGCGGGGAAGCCATCCATGCCATCCTCAAAAGCGACCTGGCGGCGGGGCAGCTTCCTTCCGGCAAGTTCGGGGCAAACGCGGCATGGTGGACGGTAGCGGTGCTGGCCAGCAATCTGCATGCGCTGCTTGAAAAGCTGGCTTTGCCGAAAGGCCTTGTGGGAAGCAGATTCAAGCGGCTCAGGTATCACCTGATCAACGTGCCGGCCAGGCTGGTGACCCATGCCCGGAGATGCTGCGTGCGGTACTTCCAGGCGGCCACAATGCATCTTGTGCGCTACATTCGAGGCGAGATAGAAGCAGTGGCGGCTGCGCCAGAATGACGAAACGAAATGCTGAACAAAAGATGGGGCCGGAACGGGAAAGGCCAGAGCACGTCTTCCAAACCCCAAACCAGGCCGATAGGCAAGCAAACATTCGCCAAAACAGCGGACAGTACTGAATAAGATGCTGGCAAAGCGTGGAATTGGATGAAAAAAACCCCTTTCTCATCACCAGCCACCCACATCACCCCTCTAATCGAGGATTTGGGAAGGAGAAAAACGAGTTGACAGTGCATTCATCTCTGGTATAATGATAACGAAAAGGATCCATCA
>JAUSEJ010000022.1 GCA_030650265.1 Dehalococcoidia bacterium
CGCCCGACGCGATTAAATGCTCGGTCACCACCGAACCTATATAACCTGCACCACCAGTAACAAGAATCATCATGCCCCTCTACTCACCTGGTTCTGCCGCCCTTACGAAAGCTTCCCTATTTATGTCAAGAGACGAGCCCAAACAACACCAATGGCGTATGTGCGCCCTTAATCCAGCTTGGCGGCCCGCATCCGTGGACTGTACCGTTGAAATCCGTCACGACCCCGCTCCTTGGTCCGATACATAGCGACATCGGCGTTCTTCGTCAACGTCTCCGCATCCTCACCATCGTCAGGAAAGATGGCGATACCTATGCTGGCGCTGATGGACAATTGGAGATGGTCGAAACTGAACGGCTGACGCAGCGCCGTCAGGGTTCTCTCGGCGATCTCCACCGCCTGCTCGGCATTGCCCAGTCCCGAAAAGACAAACATGAACTCGTCGCCTCCCATGCGGGCTACGGTATCGCTACTCCGCAGCAGGCCCGTCAGTCGTTCGGCGATTCCTTTCAACAAACGATCTCCCACGTCATGGCCCAGAGTATCGTTTACGCGCTTGAACTGATCGAGGTCCATCATTGATACTGCCAACATCTGCTGGTGGCGCCGGGCCTGGGCCAGCGCGACGTTCAGGCGGTCGTCAAACAACGCCCGGTTAGGCAAGCCAGTTAGCGGATCACGATAAGCCATCTGTTTGATAGTTTCCTCGGCTTGTTTCCGCTCCGTGATGTCCGTGAAAAAAACGACGGCCGCCGGTCCGTCTGGCAAAGCCATGTGGGTGATAACCACATGAATCGGGAACTGCGTACCATCCCTTCTCTGACCAACAGACTCGAACTCCGCCGACTGGCTCCCCTCCTGCTCTTCCGCATTGACTCTTTCGGCAACGTCCTGTCGCTCCCGCGGCGCAAAGTAATCCAGCACTGACTCGGCTTTAGGTTCGAGAAGGTCTTCATACCCGAACATGCTTTGACAGGTAGGGTTCGCATAGAGCAAGGTAAAGTAGCGCAAAATTACAATGCCCATTGGCGATTTCTCAAACAGCAAACGAAATCGTTTTTCGCTGTGCTCCAGCGCCCTCTCTGCTCGTTTGCGATCGGTGATGTCCATGAAGTTGCCCAGCGTCGCCCGCTTTCCCCGATACTCTATCGAGGCAACCGTCTCCATTATCCACCTGATCTCACCGCCTTTGCAGACGACTCTGAATTCATAGGGTGAACTGATCTCTCCTTTGAGCATCCCGACGGCGTTTGCCCTGACTAAGCACTTATCCTCAGGCAGAACAAGATCGAGAGGATCCGTACCGAGAAGTTCTAGCTCACTGTAACCGGTGTGCTTCTGGAACGGCTCGCTGGCAAACTGAAACCTGCCCTGCTGAACAATGTAGCTACCGAGGGGAGTACTGCCGACCATGGCCCTAAACAAGCCTTCGGCCTGACTGTGGTCAGCGTAGTCGATACCAAAGCCGATCACGTTTTTCAGCCTACCGTCGGAAAAATATTCGTTGAAGGAGGTCCATACCAGGTTTCGGAAGGAGCCGTCCTTGGCCACGAGGATCGTTTCCTGATTTGTCACATCGCCAAGCCGGGACCGTTGGCAGGGGTCAACGCCGCCGTTCTGCGCTAGCGGGTACAGCATGTCCCACCAGTTCCTGCCTACAAGCTCCCCGGGACGGTAACCGGTAACGTTGTATACAGCCTCGTTGACAAACAGCGTCGTACCATCGGGGGCCAACTCGCAGATAATCGCCGGTATCAGCTTGATCAGATCGCGAAATCTGCCATCAGACCCCTCGGTGGATGTCTCTGTCTTCACGCCCGTCACTCTTCCTGCAAAACTAATGCTGAAGCTTCCATATATAATAGGACCCTATAATAGGCCCTTTGCGGCGTCTGGTCAAGCCTCAACAGCACCGACCGCTGGACAAATCAAGGCGCCGGGGTTTGTGGCCGGGGAGGCGCTGTGTTATACTTTGCCCCGTATCGGACGGGAACCGGAGAGGGACGGGCGGTGTCATCGGATAGAGCAACGGATAAACGGATGCAGGAAGACGATCGCGGTCCAAATGGCAATCCGCGTCAAAGGCAGACTGGAGGAACGGCATACAGCCCTGTTTATTGGCTGCTGTGCTTTTTCGCTGGCATCCGTTTATCCGTTGCCTCATCCGTGGACACCAGATGCTCGATGATGTAGGCCATCTTGCAAAGCAGAATAGCATCCGTTTATCCGTTGCCTCATCCGTTGACGCCGTGACCCTCGTCTAGATGTCGATGCAACGTACTCAGAAATATGCTTTATGAATGCGCCGGCTTGCCCTATTCCGAATCGTTCGCCGCGCCGAAAATAATTATGACAGAACACAACATTCACTGCGCGTCAGAGTCGTGTAAGCCTTGCCCAACTGGGAGGAAGAATCCCGTGAATCTCCCAAACACAACGGAAATGCTTCTCACCGCACTCCGCTACGGCCACGAGCAGGAGCGCGCCCGTAGACTGGGCGAAATGTCACCGGAGGAGTGGCCAAACCTCCTTCGGCTTGCCCACCAGCATAGCGTCACCGCCATTCTCCGCCACAGGCTGAAGGCACTGGGCACTCCGGTCCCCGCAGGCGTAATGCAACAACTGCGGGCCGGGGCGGCGAATGTGGCCGCCAG
>JAUSEJ010000025.1 GCA_030650265.1 Dehalococcoidia bacterium
GCCAATAACACCGCCGAGGGGAAAAATGGTGGTGAAGAGACCGATGAAGGTCGCCCGCCGGTCGCCGAAGGCATCGCTCACTATGCTGGTTGCCGACGGAAGCATAGCGCCACCGCCAATCGCCTGCAGCATGCGGGCGACAATAAGGACATAGACGTTGGGCGCCGCGCCGCCGAGTACAGAGCTAATGGTGTAGAGCGCGATAGCGCCGATCAGCACCCGACGCGATCCCCATTCGTCGCACAGCTTCCCGGCCAGCGGCATTATGATGCTCTGAGCGAGTTGAAAGCCGGTCAGGGTCCAGCCTACCCAGGCGAGACTGGTGTTTAGTTCCTTCAGCATGGTCGGCAGCGCAACGGAAACTATGGTGCCATTGATCGAGCTCATCAGAAAGGCGGCCGAAACAATGCCGAAGACGATATAGGATCGCCGGTTGGACACACTCATCTATCGCTCACAAGTAGTTGATATCACGAATGCTAGAACGGCAGAGCCGTCGAATGCGGGCAGTATAGGCTGACCTTCCCACTACGTCAAGGCTAAAGAATCGGCTGACCATCAACGATGTGGACAGATACTCTGGCTATTCCAGGCTAACTTTGGGCCGAGGTCTTTCCCCGTTGGCGTTCTTTCCTGGCGGCGACAAACTTCTGCCGCGCCGCGTCCGGAATCATCAAGACCACTGGCAGAGCCAGCAGGGTGAACAAGCCAAACCCCACGAATATTGCTTGCATACCCGCAACTTTGTCTTCCGAATGGCTGAGAATAAGAATGATCACAGCGGTCCCGAATACTCCGCCGGTTGCCCGAAACATCCCGCGCAACCCCACAGCCGCCGCCACCCTGTCGGGCACGAGATCCAATACCGCGTTGTTCGAAGCAGGACCCGAAATCCCCATCCCGATGCCGGTCAGCAGCACAATGAGAGACAGGAGAACCGTGTTTGGAACCAGTAGGTTGAGAAGACTTATGTCGTGAAAGCCCGGGCTCAAAAGCAGCAAACTCACCGAATTGAGGACGACGCCAATGATCATCGTAAACCGGTAGCCCCGACGGATGAGGAAGAAGCTGCTGACAGTGGAGGCGATCGCCATAGCTCCAAAGCGTGGGGCCAGGACCAGGCCGCTCTCCCCTGCGCTCATGCCGTACGCCAAAGTCGCATAATACGGTATGAACGAACCGAAGCCAAACACCGAGGCCCCAAAAAGAAAACTGTATAGGTTCGCCGCGAAGTACGGCCGTCCGCGTATCAATTGGATATCTACAACCGGTGACAGGGTGCGTCCCTCGTGCCAGAAGAACACCACCAGAGCAGCGAAGCCAAATAGCACGGCTGCCCAGGTAAATGGTTGCTGAACCGACTGCGGATCGTTGCCCCAAACAGTCATTGCACCCAGAATAGAGAGTAGCCCTCCCGAGAACAAGCCGATACCTATTACATCGACCTTCCCCCGTTGGGGCAGACGCAGCCCCCGCGGAATGAGAAAGAGGCCTATGACAAGTACCGCTATTCCCACCGGCCCGTTTGCGTAGAACATCCAGCGCCAGGAGAAGTGGTCAATCACGAAACCACCAACACTGGGGCCGAGCACGCCACCCAATGGGAAAATAGTGGTGAAGAGTCCGATGGCCGTCGACCGCCGCTCGCCAAACGTGTCGCTAACGATGCTCGTCGCTGACGGCAACATGGCGCCAGTCCCAAGGGCCTGCAGCATACGGGCCACAATCAGCACATAAACATTGGGCGCAAACCCGGCCAGAATGGAACTGAAAGTGAATAGCGCTACAGAACCGAGGAAAACTCGACGGGCACCCCAGTCGTCGCTTAGCTTCCCCGCCACCGGCATAACGACGCTCTGAGCCAGCATGAAGCCGGTTAAGGTCCAGCCCACCCAGGCGAGGCTGGTATGCAACTCGATCAGCATCGTCGGTAGGGCAACCGCCACTATCGTGCCATTAATTGAACTAAGCAGAAAGGCGGCTGCGATAACGCCGAATACAATGTAGGCTCGCCGGTTAGGCAAACCAGACGATCGCTCCAGGTTTGACACTGCCATTGACAATAATACACCGTAACGTCGAAGAATAGGAGTAGTATAGCCTGCCATTACGGTTACGTCAAGGTTAGACTAGCCAAGCGTTCAGGGTAGTTAAAAGAAATGCCAGGTAGGAGGAATGCGGGCGAGAGATGGGCATTTCATGCCATCTCTCGCCCGCGTTGGAACTAGAAGCTATTCGAGGCTATCGCGCGTGTACGGCGCTAACGGCGAACTCGCGGCCCTCGTTGTGGCAGACAACGCAGCTTTCTGCGCCGTTTACAGTTTGGGCCGCGGCGTGGGTCTTGGCCGGACCGCTATCGTGACAGCCTGTGCAGGCAGCACTGATCGGCGGTATCGAGCTGACCACCTTGCCGCCGACCTTCACCTCAGTCGGAATCGTATTCTGTCGAGCAAATGACAGCAACTGGGACCCGGCCACATGGCACTTCACACAGTTGCGGCGATCGCCTGGGAATACCACCTCAGATAGGTCGATCGCTCTGATGTTGCTCGACCCTCCACCGTAGATGGTGAGCTTGTCGTTTTGCTCTTCTCCGGTGTGGATCTTGTGGATCAACCGCTTGAAGTCGATCGATTCCGGTGGTTGCGGACCGCCGGCCGTTGCTCTCTTGACTACGTCACTGTTATTGGGATTGTGGCAGATCACACAGAACTCGGTGTTGACGCGGCTACCACCGTGCAATCCCAGCCTATCGTGACACACATTGCAGTTCTTGACGTCGACGATCTGCTTGCGCGGGAAGGCAACGTTACCGGTAACCGCGGCGTAGGCAACCTTGTTGAAGCCGATGTTTCGACCAACGATGGTCTCGCCGGACGACTTCTTCAGATTCTGATTCAAGATACCCTGGACACCGACAGCGTAGGTACCCTGGGCATCGGCGGGAATTTTTGTCTGCATCGTAAAGCTGAAGTTGCCGTCAGCGCCCGCTGTGGCGCCTGTGGCCGTCTCCGATACGGGAATCATCGAGTAGTCGGTCGTTGGCCCACCGAGTATGAAAGATAGGCTGGACATCTCCGACGGCTTTATGATCTGGCCAACGTTGTCCTTGATATTGAAGACCACGGTCGGCGATTGTCCAGGCTTGGCGTTGGCTACGCTCACGATTTCGAAGTTGACGCCCCTCAGTTGTTTGGACTTATCGGGAATAGCGTGAGATCCCGACACCGAGAGGTCAAACTCGACGCCATCGGCCGGGTGGCAGGTCTTGCAGGCCGTATTGGGCTGCGCCCCGCCGCCATGATTGGCGCCGGTCTTGAAGTTTACGTTGTCGTGGCAAGCTCCGCAGGCCTCGGCGCTGGGCTGAGTCTTGTAGACATCGCCCTGAGGCCCGGTATGACAGGTCGTGCAGTTGCGCGTATCCTGGGGCCAGACAATCCCGGAGAAATCCTGAACACCCTGGCCGTAGCCGACGATAAAGTAGGGATTGCCCGCCTTCACGCTGGGAAGATTAACGCCCCTGTGGATCTTGTGGACCATAACCCGGAATTCGACTGTGTCGCCCGTCTCCGGGTCGATGTTCTGCGACGTGTGGCACGTTACACATAGTCCGACTTCCCTTCGCGTTCCGCCATGGAAGGACAGTGGGTCGTGACAGCGGTTACAGGCCTCGGTGGTGACCACCACCCGGGATGTAGCCGCTCCACCGGCAGGAACGAAGTCAAGCGTCGAGTTGCTCACGTATGCCCTGCTCGCCCGCGTAACCTGACCGCCGATCCTCATTGTCGAGGAGTTGCTGACGGTCTGTGGCAAAACGCGGTTAAAGGCGTATTGATAGGTGCCACCGCCCTTATCGGTGAACACCCCGCCGCTATCGGCGCCTGGTCGGTTGACGGTCTCCAGGACGGGCGCTGTCGTCTTTCCGTTCAAAGTGAAGTTGGCGCCCCTCGCCGCACTGGTAGTGAGATTCTCCCAGTAGGTTCTCCCTGTGCCGGATTCCTGCTGGAGAACGGCGATCGTAAACGAAGGGTTGCCGTCCAGGTCGCTCAGGCGCAGGGGACTGCCCTTGCTATCAGTGAGACTGAAAGATACTACGGGCTTGCGATCGCCGGGGATAGAGGCGCTGGTAACAGTCAGCTGAACCCCCTCAGAAGCCGGCGTCGACTCGCTCGTCGCCACCCTGGCTGACTGAATGAACTGAAATGCTACCACGAAGATGACCAGCGCCGCCACGGCGCCAAGGAGTGTCAGAATCATTCTGACGCGATGATGCATTTTTCTCCCCCTATAGAATACGCTGCAGGCGACGTACCCTCAATACCTTTTTTTGGAATTGCCGTACACCATGTTGATAGCCGGGCCTCCATCTAAAGACTCCCCATCACATGTTCCTGCCCACCACCACGAATCGAAGGCCCACGATCTTTCTTTTGTCTGACCAGCACCCCCTTTCACCCGATCTCAGTCACCAGCGGACCATGACTAGCCTCTCAGAACAAAAGATAAACGCCCTTGGCCGGCAGTCAATCTGCCGCGCCATCAGGCGTCTATCATTACCCGATTCGGGATGCCCACATCAGCATCCACTATACAACCATCTCGATTCTCTGAAGATAGCATACTCTCTTGGCAAATTCAACACTTGCGGGGCCGCTTGTTAACTATTTCACATTATTGTGTTGCCCCACTGTCTCTGTAAGAAGGTAACTTGTCGTTTCCGGAAAGTCAACTGGGGTCTCCGGGGCCGGGACACCGGAGATGGTACTGATCACCTCGATGGTGAAGGCGAGAGACATCCAATGTAGCTATCCTCCCGCCCGCCGAAATCGAGTAGGGGCATCCTTCGGTGGAAGGACGCCCATGCCAAAGATTCCGTACGAAAAAATAAGGGCCCTTACGGGCCCCTATCGATTTGCTGAGGTGGGCCGGAGCCCACCTCACCAGTCGCCTCTTAGTCGAAAAGGTCGTGGACTTGATTCATCACTTCCACGAGCTGGGCGCGGGCACTGGACCCGGCCTCGATGAGATAGCCACCCATCTTCGTATGCTGTAAGAAGGGGATCAACTCACCGGGCTTGTCCTCGTTGATCATTATCGCTCGGTGACAAGCACCACAGGCTCTTGCACCTGGACCGGTGATGTAGCTCGGTACGCTGCCGATCTCTCTGTCGAAGCCCTTCCAGGTATCAGTCGTCGAGAGAAGACCGGGTAATGATTTCGTCTGATCCGGCACATTGTAGGTACCCTTGTTATGGCAGGACTCACAGTCCGTGCCATGCTTGGGATAGATGGACTCGACATGATGGTTGTACCTCATATCGGCCACCGGATCGGTAAAGTCGATATCGCCGGGATCGAAGACCTGGAACGAGTGGATCGCATGGACGTAGGAATCGATCGACCTCGACTGCAGTTCCAGGTGAGAGCCGCCGTTTGTCGGCGTGTGGCACAGCCGGCAAATCACAACATTCCCGCCTCTATCCGGTGAATGGAAGGTTGTGCCAAGCGCATCGTGGCACTTGTTGCAGCCGTCCGTAACCTTGACAACCGCCGGGTACCAACCATCGTTGAAGGTATTGGTGACGAGGTTGAAGGTCCGGGATGGCGCATTGAGCGCAAGAACTAAGCCAGCAGCGTTCTTGAGATTCGGAATTACGCCAATCTCAGCCCTGAGAACTGTGCCGTTGGCGATCAGGTTGGACCAGGCCGATAGGTTTGCCGTGACTTCCCACTTGCCGCCTGCCGAAGATACCGTCGTCAAGCGCGGATGCTTGGTGCCCACGGCAGCTTCCAGGGCTCTGGAATCCGGGCTCGCGATCTTGCCATCGCCGTTATCGTCGATAAGCGTCTCGTGCGGGCCGACGATGAATTGCTTCGTCTCCCAGCCATAGAGGCCGACCAACACTGTTGGGGCGATGCTCGCCACATCGAGTCCGGCGATGTCTGGACTCTCAGAGGCGCTGAACTTGATATTCAGCATGGTTCCGCTCAACGTTGCAGAGTCTATACTAACCTTTATGGCATCAGAATACCTCTGGCCGCTGGCCGTATAGATCATCTTGTTGTAGCCGGTGTGGATCTGCTTGAAAGCCGGGGCCGTCTTTCCGGCGCCGTGGCACATAGTGCAGTCCGTCGTCTCGAGATTCATTGCCCCGTGGATCGCCGGGGGCAGAATTTTGTTAAGTGCAAGTGTGGTAGTATCCCACGATTTACCCTTTGTCCCATTCACGGGATGACAACTCTTGCAGGTCGATATCTTGAAGTTAGCATCGGCCAATGCTTTGTCCAGCTTGCCTTCGTGGCAGGTCACGCAGTTCGCCATGGATTGAGGATAGGCAAACTCCATGGCATGCGACATATGCACGTCGTTCATCAACGTGGTCTTGTAGGCATACTGTGCCTTCTGCGCATCCGTCAAGGCAGCCTCGCCGGCGAGATAGGCCGCGGCCAACGCCGGATCGTCAACCAAAATCTGCCAGTCCACGTGGCCGCCAGCGCCGTTGTCCAGGTGACAGCCTTTGCAGACGTAGAAATCGGATTTGGCAACGCCGGGCACTTCGCCCAGAATGTAGCCGTGCTTGCCAAAAGGCTTGTTGTGGCATTTCTCGCAACCGGAAGCGTTGGCGGCCGAGACGTAATCAACGCCGCTGCCGGTTTCCAGCACTGCCGCGAATGGGTATTTTGCCATGCTAACGCGAGCCGGCAATATACCAACGATCTCATCCGCTCCATACAGAGCGATGATGCCGGCAGTCTTGCTCGCATCGGGAAGATTCGCTGTCACAGTGCTCGAGCAATTGCCAGCGGCATCACAGGTCGCCGTCCCCTTCAGGGAGACTCTTGCCGCAGCCTCGAAAGCTTTACCGGTATACGGTGTGTATTGGATACCCCAAGAATCGGCGTCATTGATATTGAAAGGAGCGCCATTCTTGGTAATCTTGAAAGTCACCACGCTCTTGTTCGGGGCCGTATACGAGTAGGCCATATTGGTGACTTTGATGACACCACCCTGATACAACTGATCGTAGGCCGCCTGATGCATCTCGCCTGCGCCTTTGTGACAGATGATGCAGGTCTCAGGTGCAACAGAATCTGGAGCGTCTGCACCTCTGGCAGAGCCAACAACTCCGCCTGCCAGAGCGACAGCCACAATCAAGACTGCGCAAGCCAGCAGTCCCACGATTGTCCTTTTTGCCATTACTTATCCTCCATTTACCTTGTTTTGATGCCGGTTACCGGCATCTTGGCCACGCTACCAAAGAACACTAGTTCGCTAGTGCCTTTCTTGACCGGGGTGTCCACTAAAGAGTCATAGCCATCCCTGGACACCTTGTCTAACGATGAAACGTCGGCTACCCGTATGGAGCCTCTCTGATATCAACCAGGAATCGTTCGAACCTTGATTCCGCGCTGAGTCAGCGGCTCGAAAACAACGAATAGCCAGTCATCACCCCCTTTCTCCGGGAAGTTGACAGAGGCGGACCGCAATTGAAAAACGGGCAAGGGAGGTGATGCCGGGGTGGAACAGCCAGAACACAACATAACCGGGCATCATCACCCAAACACGAATGCCGTCTTCAGCATCCGCCGATGTGTCTTTCGATTTTCGCTACA
>JAUSEJ010000034.1 GCA_030650265.1 Dehalococcoidia bacterium
CGATAGCACCATATGGCGATGGCTTCACGAGGATGCCATCCGCCCGTGGCGATACCGTTCGTGGATATTCCCTCGTGACCCCGACTTTCTCCAAAAAGCGGGACGCATACTGGATCTCTATGAAAGAGTATGGGATGGCCAGCCTCTCAAAGACGACGAGTTGGTGGTATCTGCCGATGAAAAAACCAGCGTCCAGGCCCGCCGTCGACGCCATTCTACCTATCCTGCCCAGCCTGGCGCGGCCATGAAGGTAGAACATGAATACACCCGCTGCGGGGCCTGGGCCTATCTTGCGGCCTTGGATGTCCATCGGGCCAAGCTCTTTGGCCGCTGTGAGAAGAAAAGCGGCATAGCGCCCTTCGATCGTCTTGTAGCCCAGGTGATGAACCAGCCTCCTTACAGCAAAGCGAGGCGAGTCTTTTGGATCGTCGATAACGGCTCCGCTCATCGCGGCCCACGCTCCATTGCACGCCTGCAAGAGCGCTATCCCAACCTGGTTCTTGTCCATGGGCCGGTGCACGCTAGCTGGTTGAACCAAATCGAGATCTACTTCTCCATCGTTCAACGTAAGGCCCTCACACCCAACGACTTCCGTTCGCTCCAAGCACTGGAGGAGCGCCTCCTAAACTTTCAGTGTTACTACGAGCAGATTGCCAAGCCCTTTGAGTGGAGATTCACCCGCCGCGATCTGCATGCGTTGCTTAATAAGATCCAGCCTCAGTGGGCGTCGCCCACTGAGGCTGCCTAGCAGGAATAATACGTGACCGTATTTATGAAATGGAGTACTAAGCACGCAACCATTTGATAGGAAGGGTTTGCAGAGGTTCAAGGATGCTGGACTCAGCTGCATCAATATGAATGTCGAAGTATGGGGCGCTGAGATGTTCGAATCGGTTTGTCCAGGAAAGGCGAAACACAGGGGATTTGACCAGTATCTTCAGGCTTATTTGCTGGCGGTAGAGATATTTGGCATAGGCAACGTGGGTTGCAATTTCGTTGCTGGGGCAAGTCTGATGGCTCGGAATGGGCACAGTACATGGCAGGAGGCGAGAGATTCTCTCATCGAAGGCTTCCGCTGGCTAATGAAGAGCGGGGTGTTCCCTGCCTTAATTCCGCTGCGTTTGGGAGCAGGCTCCGTATATGGCGATGACAAGTCGAGCTGGGAGAAGGTTCCACCTACGAGCCTCTTTCTAGAGTTGGGGATGGCGCATCATGAGATCATGATGGAGTACGGCCTCTACGATAAACTGAACAAATTGCTGTTCTGTCCGCTTGATTGTCAGGACGCCCAGTATTGTGGCGACCTTGGGATGCTGGCCATAGCGGGAGACGTCGGACATTGGGCGGACAGTGTCTTTCCAGAAGGTACGAACTGGCTGGCAGAGTTCATTTCGTCAGTTAACACCAACGAGCCGCGCTAGTTACGACACCGTAGTCCTTCCGAGCGTTGCCAGCAGCTAAGCGTATATGCTATGCTTAATGCACGGGCGTTGGCTATGGGCTAGAAAGAATTGATCGGCAAGCGCAGCGACGGATAGGTGGAATCATCTATCGATAATATCATTAAGTGAGGAGGGTTCAGGTAAATGCGTCACAGGTTATATCCTTTGGTTTCGGTTTCCATTATGTTTGTCATCCTGCTGTTGGTCCTTTTAGTGGAAGGATGCTCGTCGGCGCCCGAGCCCCAAAGCACACCGGCGACGCCGTCCACTCAGACGACTCCACCAAAGTCGGCTACACCGGCGACCCCTACGAAGCCTACTGGTAGCCTGGTAATCGCGGGCTACTTTGGCTCCGGCAGCCTGGACCCCGCAGACGCTTCTCCTAACACGTTCCAGGGCATGAGCGCCGCCGTGTTCGACTCGATAGTCGAAATGAGCCCGGAAGGGCAGATCAGGCCTGGTA
>JAUSEJ010000058.1 GCA_030650265.1 Dehalococcoidia bacterium
CGGAATCGTACCGGTGCTCCCGGCACTTCTCTCGAATAGCGTAGCGCACGGCTGTTGTCAATCGTCGACCCTTGCCCTAGACTGAAAGCGTCAGGACCGCCGTATTCCTGGCTGGCCCTCAATATGATCGTGGCGTCGCTCCAATGCGGAATCCGTGTCAAGCAAGTGCCTGGGAGCGAATCCCTGCCGGTGGAGGGTGAGATGCACACAATTGCAGCCCATATAGAGGTTACACCTGGAATAGCAGGGGGGTAAGCCGCGTATCGCCGGGCATCGAATCACCGTACAGGACGTCGTTATATGGCACGAGCGCCTGAACCTCGGAGCTGATGTGATAGCCAGCGAATACGGACTATCGCTGGCCGACGTGCACGCCGCGTTGGCGTACTACTACGATCACCGCCACGAGGTTGACCGGGCGATCCGGGAAGGCGAGGATCTGGTAGCCGAGCTACGCAAGCGCATCCCTTCTAAACTGAGCCAGAAGCTTGGTGGCTAAACGCATAAGGTTCTATATGGACGAGCACGTGCCCCGCGCGGCAACGGAGGGCTTTCGACGCAGAGGCGAAGACGTTTTAACTGCCCTGGAAGCAGGTATGCTGGAAACTGACGATGACGAGCACCTGGCATTCGCGTCGGGAGGGTACCGCGTGGGCGAACGGCGTCCTGTGATATAATTCGAGTCGGGAGCGCAACTTCAGGGCTAATTGGTTACCTCCATAGTAACCTGTGGAGCAACAGAAAAGGGAAGACAATTATGGGCAAGCATCAACGCACCTTGGAAGGTCTCACAGATAACGTCCCGCTCTTGTTACGGTTGCAGAGCCTGAGCGATCCCTCTGTTTCGAATTACATTGCGAAGACGAAAGCCAAGTACGGCAAGCACCTGTTGCCCATTGAGGAGGTCAGACGTGTGGTCGACGAGTCGATGGGGGAAAAAACATTGACGGACATACTGAATCAGATGCGTGAAACCCAACCTTGATCAGAGATGCCAATCTACTACCTGGATACGTCAGCATTATTGAAGCGCTACAGAACTGAGAAAGGCTCGATAATTGTGAGCGAGCTTCTCGGAGCCAAACACCCGGACGACGTCTTCGTCACTTCTTACTTTACGGCGCTTGAAGTGGAAGCAGTCGCTGCCAGAGCCCTGAGAGGTCGCGTCCTCGGCAAGGACGCCTATGCAACTCTTCTCAGTCGATTTGCCCAGGACTTGGGTGACAGCATACTAATGCAGCCTATCTCTAACCCAGTGATAGCGGACTCGATTGATTTGACGAGACGCTATGGGCTTCGGGCGGCCGATTCGATTCATTTGGCCACCGCGTCCCGGGTGAAGCAAGCCGCTTCTCTCCAAAACGTCTTTGTGGCAAGTGACAGGGAGCTACTGGACTGTGCCCAACGCGAGGGATTCTATTTGCTGGACCCGCAACACCCCGAAGCACTTGACCGCCTCAGACGATTACGACCGGGACCCTAATCCCTACACGGCTCACGGCGGCTTGCATCCGGTTTGTGAGCCAGCTTGTCTGATAGCGTGTCTTCCAGAATTACAGAGTGCGATTTCGTGCACTGGTGCCCAGCCACGAGTGGATTGGCATCAGAAAGCTATACAACCAACTTGAGTGCAAAACGGGCCAAGAACTCAGAACGCATGATTACATCTGCAAACCCCGTGGAGGAAGGGATGGAGTTGGCGTTCGCAGATGGGTGCAGAGGACTGGTCCCCTTTGCGGATATTCCGGAGGTCAAGGGGCTTCTCGGCCTCGCGTCCATCGACCTGCCGAACCCT
This sequence comes from Dehalococcoidia bacterium, assembly GCA_030650265.1. Next base: position 1,796 of record JAUSEJ010000058.1, read on the forward strand.
TACCAGTTGGTCCTTCGCAACTCTTCCGGCGAGACTATTGATCTTCCATGGGACTTCGCTCGCTCCTACTGCGATCCGTCCTACCGGTCGCGGGTGGAGGCTCTCGGAGCTTTGGGCAGGCAATCGCTTGGTACCCGTGTTCGCCAACTCAGGGAGGCTGCTCACCTGACCCAGGAGGACCTGGCCACCGCCGCCGGCATCGGGCGGGTCACCTGGTACCCATCGAGAACGGCGACCAGTCACCGAGATACGAGACGTGGTGTCCTTCAGTGCGGCGCCCGGAAATTCGGTGGGCGAGTCGCCGTGAGGCGAGTCGGTGTTAGTGCTTCGCCCGGAACTCGTTCAGTTGAGCGATCGCGTCACGAGCTGTTGGATCCAGCACGAGGATGCCGGCCTCTTGCCCAGCATTGGCCAGCCTACGGTCGCTTGATACCATGGCGATCCGCGAGTCCGGAACTGCGAGCGAGAGTCGCATGGCGGTCGCCAGGTGAATGGCGTCAGCGGACCTGAGCTTATACTGTCCAACAATGATGGCGGCGCTGGTAATTAGATCATTACTGATCGGCCACAGGTCGAATCGCTGATAGAGGTCGCTATCAAAGCGCATTAGGGTCGGCTGGACGATAGCCCTCTGCAGTTGGCCTGAATCTGCCAGCCGTTCGATTGCAGAAATAACCTCAAGGAGAGTCAGAAAGGAAGTGTGGAACTGGTCTTGGCGGTCTCGATCCGCAAGGATCTGGTCGACGAACTCCGTGCCTTGCTCCAGGTGGTACCGTTTGACAATTGCTGAAGTGTCGAAGTAAAAGACGGCCATCTACAGGCCCGCCTCGCGCTCCTTCTCAATCCATTCTCCAAGTGAGAGATCGCCAAGCTGCTCTCCTAGAGCTTTCCTGAGTTCCTC
>JAUSEJ010000076.1 GCA_030650265.1 Dehalococcoidia bacterium
CATGAGTGTTATTGGGGTCGGCCAGAGCCGCCGCGTTTAGCTCACCATGATAATAAGGCGCCAACCCTCTTCTCCCTCAGAGTTTCTCAATAATACATTTGAAGCTCCGCCCCGGGAAACAAACGTCGATTTCCCGAACCTTCAGGCCTCCCAGGGCATTCACCAGATTCACAAAACTCTCACGGGTGAAAGCGTGCTTGTGAGTTGGATCTATCCGCAGAGTGTCTGATACCGCATCGTCGGGAACAACTAGAGCGGCGATACCGCCCGGTCTCAGCACCCTCCGCCATTCCTGGAGCGTCTTGACCACATCCACGTAATGCTCGATGTTATGGCGCGCCACAACGTAATCGAGGCTGCCATCGTCGAACATTGGCAGGTTGTCGCCTGAGGCGCAGACATCGGCCTGCGAGAGTGGACTCATGCCGGAAGCAACAACGCCCACTTCCCCTCCCGCCACCAGATCCACGCCTATGGCGTCCGGATGGGTCTTGCTGCTGCCACATCCCACGTCAATCCCTCTCCCCTGGCAAAAGGGCAGCATTGCCAGCCTTTCCGGATGCATATAGAGACATGACACATCGGTCATGCTGCGCAAAAGGTCTCCAACCAGCAGGCTCGACCCTGATTCGCCAAGGTGGGACACCCGCATTCGATCTTCGGGAGTCTCCAAGATCACAAAGTCCGTTCTCTTCAGCAGCCACCGGGTGATGGAGCGCCACTTCCTAGACGAGTGCCTATCGATCTCGTGCTTGTCAACATAGAGAACCAGCTTGGCGCCTACTTTGCCTGAGGATTTGGCCAGCGCACCGGTGATACCTCCGAGAATGCCCCAACAATGGATCTCGTCCGGTTCCTGCTCAGGTCGCCAGGCAATACCTTGCCGCAGCATCTCCCACTGCTGATACAGCTTCACAAACTTGATCAGCCGGAGACGAAGCAGCAGAACAACCAATTTGCTATCCTCCGGTGCGATCACCTCTACAGCGAAATCCGCCGCCGTCCGGCCACCGGTAAACAGAAAATCACCAGGTTGGCTCTTCGCAAGAAAATCTTTCGAGAAGTTCGTCGTAGCGATCAGCAATCTTGTCACGAACAAAGCCCCTTGATAACAAGTATTAGAAATATCT
>JAUSEJ010000079.1 GCA_030650265.1 Dehalococcoidia bacterium
TTCGCCAATTTTGTGCGGGCCTTCGTCGGCCACTACAGTGTCGCCCCCTATAACGTCACCAATTGGGAGTTCTTCAACGAAGGCGACAATACCGATATGGGCCAGATCGGATCATTCCTTGGTGGCTGCTTTGGCAACGACCCCGCCGCCTATGTGGACATGCTCCACATCGCCTACGATACGGTCAAGCAAATCAATCCGGAAGCCAAGGTCCTCCCGGGCGGCTTCGCCCACGAGTCGGACCCCAGTTTCTTCAACTTCAAATTCATCGACCAAATTCTGGCCTTGGGCGCTGCCAGATACTTCGACGTCATGAACATTCACTACTATTCCTGTTACGCTCCCGTTTGGGCTGCTTACGGCCCCGATGTCATCGGCAAGGTGACGGCAGTGCGCCAACTCATGGCTCGCTACGGCGTCGACAAGCCGGTGGCGGTGACGGAGATCGGGTATGTCAACAGCCACAGAGAGGCCGACGATTTCCAGGAAAAGCAAGCGCAGTACGCCACCAAAGTGCTGGCAAGGGCCAAAGCTGCTGACCTCTATACAATTATCTGGTTCTCTCTCTTTGATTGGAACGAAAGGGAATATCCCTACGGTCTTATCAATCTCCAGGTACAACCTCGTCAGGCCTACCTTGCCTTCCAGGTGGCCGCCGCCCAGTTCGGCAGCGCAAAGTTCGAACGCCAGATATCTTCCGCCGAGATCGGCGCCACCGGCCCTGTGGAAGGCTACATCTTCGAGGCGGGAGGAAAAGAACGCTGGGTCCTGTGGTCGGAAATGGGGAACGTCCAGGTAACCCTCCCCCCCGGAGTCTCCAGCGCGCAGAACAACGCTGGCCAGCCCTCCACACATATCAACAGCGCTTCTCCCGGAGGCACGGTAACCCTCGGCGAAAGCCCGTTGTACATGTCACTAAGATAGGATATGGCTGGCTCACTTCATCTCGCTCGGGACGGGTGCAAAGTTATCAACGTCACCTCGGGCGGACAGTTGATCCTGATTGGCGGGTTGATGACCCCGAGGCCCCTGTTAACGTAGACCAGAGTCCTGGAAGCCTGGTAGAGCCCTTCCGGATACTTCAGACCGAAGGAGGGCAGAACAGGCCGACCAAAGCCCGGGATATTGACCTGCCCGCCATGGGTATGGCCGGAAAGCTGGATTCCGACCTTCGCCGGAACGTTATCGGCAAAGTCTGGCTCGTGGCAGAGGAGAACGACGGGGGCGCCCGCAGGCAGCGGTCGCAAAGCCCTTTGGAGGTCGGGTCGCCCGGAAAAGACATCGTCGACGCCGGCAAGCCAGAGGCCGGTTGAAGTATCGACGTTGGTGGCGGAATTAGTCAGCAGATCGATGCCATTCCTCAGCAATGCCTCACTGACAACCCGGGGATCGGTCCAGTAGTCATGGTTGCCAAGGACAGCGAAACGTCCGAGACGGGCATCAAGGCGACCAAGCTCCACCGCCGCGCCGGCGACGAGGCCCGCATCGTGGTAGGCAAAATCGCCGGTCAAAACGACCAAATCCGGTTTCAAGGTATTTGCCAAATCGACCCCCCGCCGAATGTCGGCAACCGTAAACCGGGGCCCGATATGAATATCGCTCAATTGCACGATGCGAAGAGGCGGCGCCCCTGGCGGCAGTCCAGCGATATTGACCTCGACCTTCTCGACCACCGGTTTGTAAGGCGCCACAACCGCCGAGAACAGGGCCGCTGATCCAAGTCCACTGCCTACTCCAAACGCAGAAAGCGCCGCCATTCGCAGGAAAGAGCGGCGCGAGAACCGACCAGATCCATTGGACGTCATTGCTTGTCCAGCCTCGATGCGACGATTGGCCTGCCACTTCGGTATCAGGCCAATCGGACACCAAACAGCACACCCATCACATAACAGAATGTTGATGCGCTCTGATCTATCGCACCGCCGCCACTTGTCCGGCAGGGATAATTTGAATCGCGGTCGCCTTCGACGTGCCGCTAGAGTCAATTTGCCCTGTTACAAGCACAGTTTGGCCTGCCTTGATGTCTTGAAGGTTGCCCTCTCCCATTTTCTGCAGAGCCGTCGCGCTACTTACCTTTACCTTGCTTGAGGCGCCTGCCTGGGTCTTGACACTAACGGTATCGCCGCTTACAGCTTCAATGGTGCCTGCTAGCATGGTGCCGCGCTGAGCTTGAGCTCCCGGAGTGCCGGCCTGCGGTGTTGCCTGCTGTCCTCCTCTTTGGCCGCTCCCCTGATTCGGCCCGCTTCCCTGATTCTGGCCTGCCGGATTACCCTGGCCGAATTGACCAGATAATCCACCAGCGCCTGCACGCCCACCCGCCAGCAATCCTACCTCTATCATAGTAGCCGCAACAGTGCCATCAGCCTGCAGTTCGCCAGTGGCGACGACCGTGTCTCCAACTTTAAGGTCAGCGACCTTGACGTCGGTGGTCTTCTGCACCTTGGTTTCGCTATTCGTCGACACCTGAACTCGGCCGCTCTGAGCAACGAGCACGAAGCCGCTCGCGGTAACGCTGTCGACCGTTCCCAAGGTACCGCCTTGCCCGCCAGTCTGACCAGACGAGTTGCTCTGTCCACTGCCGGACCCGCTCGTTTGCGTCGGTTGGACCGCGGCCACCGTTGTGCCGCCACTCTTCCCGTTTAGCCTGGCCTGTGCGGCGCCCGCGCCAGCGCCAACCGCCAAACCGACTATGATTGAAGCCACCAGGGCTATCATAAACCGACCTCGCATCGAATCTACCTCCTTAAGGCCAATAATGGTCATAGAATAGCGTATCATATAGCGCTTTGCCCATAGTGCATACGACTATAAGCGCTGCCACAGGCAACCGCACAGTGGCCAGCAAACTATCGGCAGGAAAGAATCCCAACATCAGAGCCACGCACAAGGCCAGGACCAGCCCCAGCCAGACTCTATCGATAAAGCGCAAGACTAAACGCCGCATATGTCCCCTCGGCTACCAAAGACCAGTATTGTTCGCCTTCTGCCAGCGGCGATGGGCATCGATGAAGTTGAGACCCGATGATCATGTCAAGCATCGCCGGTGCAGCCCGGAGAGCTTATTGGTCGCAGAGCCAGCGAGGCAGTTCTCGTACTCTGCGAAAGAAACAGTTCTAGACCTCCTCTTTGAGAAGAGTGGTCAGAATCTCCTGTGCTATGAGCTGTGTTCGAACAGCTTCATCCGACGTGATTCGACCGTCTCGCACCTGGATAATACGATTTGTGTGTGCGGCAATATCGTGCTCGTGTGTCACGAAGATCACCGTTATCCCGTCCTCGCTATTCAACCGTTGGAAGATCGCCATGATCTCCTCGCTCGACCGTGTATCCAGGTTTCCCGTTGGCTCGTCCGCTAGAATGATCGCCGGCCGGTTGACCAACGCCCGGTCGATGGCCACTCGCTGTTGATGCCCGCCCGACAACTGGTTTGGTTTGTTGTGAACTCTATCGGCCAGTCCGACCCTGTCTAGAGCCTCGAGGGCGCGGCTTCTCTTGTTTGGCGCGCCAGCGTAAATCAAAGGCAACTCGACATTGTCCAGCGCCGACGTTCGGGAAAGTAGGTTGAAAGTTTGGAAGACGAAGCCGATTTTCTTGTTCCGTACGGCTGCCAACTCGTCATCTCCCAGCTTCGATACCTCCAGACCATCTAGCCAGTACTTGCCTGACGTTGGTTGATCAAGGCAGCCAAGGACATTCATCAAGGTCGATTTCCCCGAGCCCGAAGGCCCCATGATCGCTATCAGTTCTCCCGGCTTTATCTCTACAGAAACGCCGCGCAAAGCGTGAACATCGATCGTGCCCGTCTTGTAAACTTTGCTCAGGTCTTCCACCTTTATGGCAAGTTGAGTGCTTGTCAATCTTCTCCTCTATGTTGCGTTGTTTGTATTCTAGCGACCCTTTGTGAAGAACTTGTGAAATCAATCATAAGAGGTTGTCGTCCCCGCAAAGTGCGCCGACAGGCTAACGGCCTTCGACGGCAGCCATACCCTGCCTGGCCATGGCCTGACCGCCGTTCAGGCTCAGGGCCTTCTGGAACCTGTCCCTGGCTTCAGCATAGCGCCCCAGGAAGTAGTAACACCAGCCCAACCCGGCCTGGCCTTCGGCGTTCCCCGGCTGACGCTCCAAGAGTCGTTCGAAGGCCGTCTTCGCCTGACTGTAGTCCTTTCCAAAGTAGTTTGACCATGCCAGATAACTTAGAGCCGGTATGTAGGCGCCATCCACTTCCACGGCCTTGGTAAACTGGCCGACGGCTTCTCCATATTCTTGTTTATTGTAATAGAGAAGACCGAGGTTGTAGTAGGCCCTCGGGTTAGAAGAATCGAGTTCCACGGCCTTCTGATACTGTGTCACTGCCATTTCGTCATTTCTCTGAGCCCGATACACCGACCCGAGATCCACGTAGATGTAGCCAAAATTGGGATTCAAGTGTATTGCCTGCTCGTAGGCTGTAATCGCACCAGCTTGATCGCCTGCACCAGCCAGAACATAGCCAAGAGTTCGGAGCGCATCCACACTGGAGGGGTCCATTCCGACGGCCTTCTTGGCCAGCTCCAGAGCCCTGGGATACTGCCCGATGTCGGCGTAGACCTCCGCGAGAAAAGCAGTGGCCTCGGCGTTGTCCGGAGCGAGCTGGACGGCCTTTTGAGCCGCTGGCAGCCCTTTTTCGGGGTCACCACTCCAGTCGTAGGCCATGGCCAAATTTGCCCACGCCTCCCCACTCCCGGGATCAAGTTCGACAGCTTTCAGTCCGAATTCGATCGAATCGGAATTCCGGTTCAATAGCGCCGCTGTCTTGGCCAACCGGGCATAGGCCACAGCATTGTCCGGACTATCGGCGATCACCGCCTTGTAAGCATCGAAGGCGAGAGCGAACTTGCCCCCGACGTATAGTTTGTCAGCCCGCCCCATCAGGTCCACAACCGACTGTTCCGGCAATTGCTCGATTGACTCGGGCGATTCTGCATGGTACATGAAAAGATATACGGTAGTAACGATTACAGTCGTGCAGAAGGTCAAGATGGCAACAACCAGGCGATTTGGCTTTCTCTTGTGTCTGAAATCCATTCGAGCCTCTTAACACGAGTTGAAGCCAATTATACCACCTCAGTCAATGAACGGTAGTAAAGACAACATGAAGTCAACTAGCAATCAACTCTGCCTTGCTTTCTCTCTCCGATATTTGCTATCTAAAGCATTGACAAGCAAGCCAAGTCTGATATAATAGCGATATCCAGGCGGGCAATGTAATGGAAGACCCATGGAGAAGTCAGTGCGTTCCAAATATTTTTGAGGAGGAATGACTCGTGGAGATCGGTAAGGCGTTCAGTTATGTCTTCGATGATGAGAAATGGATAAACAAAGTTCTCATCGGCGCGCTCTTTGCCCTGTTGGGAAGTCTCGTTGTTGGCTGGTTCTTTGTTCTCGGGTATGTTCTCGAAGTTATGCAGAACGTGAGCGAGGGCAAAGAACGACCGTTGCCAGAATGGGATAATCTTGGCGACAAACTCAGCAAGGGATTCATGTTCTTCGTCGTCATTCTTATCTACATGCTGCCAATACTCGTCATCTCCATTTGTGCGTCGGTAGGAGGGGGAATGGCCGGATCGGGCAATAACGCCGCTGCTACCATTGGCGGTATCATCTCGGCCATTGTGAGCTGCCTTGGCTTCATCTACTACATTGTCCTTACAGTGGCCATCCCGGCGATTATGATCCGGTATGCGGCTACTCGCAGCGTAAGCGCCTGCCTCCAGTTTGGCCAGATCATTAGCTTTATTACTGGCAATATGAGCAATTACATCATCGTTGTGCTATTGAGCGTTGTGGCCTATATCATCGCCGGTATCGGCACCATCGCCTGCTTCATCGGCGTCTTCGCAACCAGTTTCTATGCTCTCATGATCATCGCCCATCTATTGGGCCAGTTAACTCGCATCACTGGAACAGCAGCCGGCTCCGGTGAAGTTACACCCGCATAGGTTTTCTCGATTCTCATTTCTTCGGCGGGCGGCAAGCCAGGACGAGACCGGCGGCTATCAGCGAGATCGCAGCGAAGCCCACAAGGGAGAGCTGATAGCCGCCGGTGACATCGTAGAGATAGCCGAAGTAGAGTGGGCCACCAGAACTGAATAATACGAGGAGCGGCGTTCCCAGACTTCTGATCGCCCCTACGGAGCGGCGGCCGAAGTAATCTGCCCAAACTACGTCCTGCAAGGTTATCGCACCGCTGATACTGAATCCGAGAGCGGCCAAACCAATGAAGACGATAGCAGGCGAGTGAAATAGCAGGATCGTCGTGACACCGGTCGCCTGCCAGATAAACATCAAGGTCCCGGCTTTGCGAACAGGAACTCGCTCGGCGATAAACCCCCAACCAATGTTCCCAGTTAGCTGAAAAACCGCCAGCACGCTCAGGGCGCTCGCCGCCAGCACGGGGGAAAACCCGATGTCGGTAAGATAGGGTATGGTGTGCAAAGCCAGTCCTGTGGCGCCGATACTGGCAATACCGAAAGTCAAGATGACGAGCCAGAATGCCGGGAGGCGCAGGGCCTCCCGTCGAGTCCAAAGCAACTCCTCCGTATTGGACACTCCAGGCGCATCTTCTGCCTCCTTCCCACTACTGTCTCCGTCGGGCAAGAGTCCCAGATCCTCCGGTTGTCTCCGGAGAAATATCGCGGCAGGCAAGGGAACCAACACAAGGACCATCACACCCATCAAGACCCAGGCCTCACGCCAACCCCAAATACCCATCACGGTAGTAATAAGGGGGGCGAGAAATATCTTCCCTGTCGCTATTCCAGCGCCGCTGATCCCCATGGCCCGACCCCGTTTCTTCTTGAACCAGTTTGAAATGGCAATACTGTTGACAGTACTGCTGATAAGCGTTGCGCCCACGATGATGACGACGCCACGGGCGAGCAAGAACTGCATGGCGTCGTTGATCTGGCCGATAAAAACCAAGCCGAAACCGAGGAAAACCCCGCCTGTCACCATAGCCCACCGTGTACCTCTCCGGTCTAGCATCGGTCCGAGCAAGAATATCATTAAGCCGCAAGCGAGGTTTTCAAAAGAACGCATGCCTGAAATATAGGATCGCTGCCAACCAAACTCCTCTGACAAAGGCTTCAGGAAAACGCCGAGGGTGGAGGAGAGTGTAGTCGAATTCGCTAGCTGTGACAGATAGCCCACTCCAACTATGTACCACCCATAGAAGAATCTGGCCCTGGTTCTGGCCGGTGTTCCTGCGTTGCCATCGATATCAGACAATTGGTCACCTTATCCTGTTGAAGTTTCGCAATGATAAGGCAAATGCGTAAGGTTTGCAACGAGATCGCGGCTGATGAGGGACAAGATATCAAATCCCACGAAGCCAGCCAAGCCAAACACTTTTCAGCTTTCTGCCCATCCTCGTCCCTCCGTGATTGAAGTCCGCCCGATGCTTGCCGAATGCGAACGCCGATGCTATAATTCCAGCAGGGAGAATAGTCTTGAACGCAGTACTGCCGCTTTTTCAGGCCTTCGGTATAACGGCGCCGGCGGGCCTCAACGCCTATCTGACACTCCTCGTCGTCGGTCTGATGGCTAGAACCACAGACTTGATCAAGCTTAACCAGCCCTTTGATATAATCTCCAACCAATGGGTCCTTCTTGCCCTTGCAACAATGCTATTCGTTGAGGTCTTCGTGGACAAGATCCCGGGCGTCGATACGATCAACGATATCATCAGCACCGTGATCCGCCCGGTCGCCGGCGCAGTCCTCTTCGCCGGCAGCAACAACCTCATCAGCGACATGAACCCCATCGTCGCCATGATTGCCGGCCTTCTCGTGGCCGGGAGCGTTCATGTCGTGAAAGCCACGGTCCGTCCCGCCGTCACTGTCAGCACAGGCGGCCTTGGCAATGCTCTGGTAAGCACAGCCGAAGACGCGATAGCCCTCGTCGTGACCGTTCTGGCCATCGTCCTCCCAATTCTCGGCGTTGTCGCCTTCATCGTTCTCTTTACGCTTCTGGTCCTCTGGTACCTCCACCGGAGGCAATGGCGGTTAGTCCAAACATAAGGACTCTAAGGACACAAAGGACCAAATTCCCTGTCACCCGTCCCCTGACATCCTGCCCACAATTGTGCTAGAATTAACCTGTTATGGAAAGTAAGCGCTTTCAGGAACAACTAAGAGCGGTCCCTTTGGTGCCCGGCGTGTATCTCATGAAAGACGCCGCCGGCAACGTGATCTACGTGGGAAAAGCCATTAAGCTCCGCAACCGGCTGCGTTCCTATTTTGGCTCACTCGGGGGACACACGCTCAAGGTAGCCAGCATGGTCCAGCGAATCGTGGACTTCGAGTTCATTGTGACAGACACGGAACTGGAAGCCCTGATCCTCGAATGCAACCTGATTAAGAAACATCGTCCCCACTACAACGTTCTGATGAAGGACGACAAGAACTACCCTTTTCTGAGAATAGACGTCAATGAGGACTGGGCGAAGGTGGGAATCACCCGGCGAGTAGATCAGGACGGGGCAAGATACTTAGGACCCTACGCCGATACCGGCTCGGTACGAAAGACTCTGGAGTTGCTCAAGAAGCTGTTCCCCTACCGCGCCTGCAACAAGAACATTACCGGCGCCGATCCCCGTCCCTGCCTGAACTTCCACATTCATCGCTGTCTTGGCCCTTGCTTCGGCGGCGCTAGCCAGTCTGAATACCACGATGTCATACAACAGGTGATCCATTTCCTTGAGGGCAAGCAGGACCTTGTTATCCGCGACCTAAAACGCAAGATGGAGGAAGCTTCCGATAATCTCCGGTTTGAAAGAGCCGCCTTCCTCAGAGATCAGGTGCGCGCCGTAGATAGAGTTGTCGAGCGTCAAAAGATCGTCTCGACCACTGCCATCGATCAGGATGTGATCGCCTTCGCTCGCAATGATGGTCAAGCCTGCGTGGAGGTTTTCTTCGTCCGATCTGGCAAGCTTATCGGCCGGGAACATTTCATCTTGCAAGGCACACAGGAAGAGGACGCCAAGGAGATACTCACCAGCTTCGTAAAACAGTTCTACACCGCTGCGACCTTCGTGCCGTCCCAGGTTCTCCTCCAGAATCAGATCGACGAGTCGAAAATCATCGAGCGATGGCTGAAGGGCCGGAAGGGCGCCAAGGTAACCGTTTCCGTTCCCAAGCAAGGTGAGAAAAGGAAGCTAATTGAAATGGTCGCCGAAAATGCCAGCCAGGCTCTCGATCAGATGCGCGCCAAGTGGCTAGCCGACCAGGACAGAACCGTGGGCGCCATTCAAGAGCTTCAGGACCACCTCGGCCTTGCCATCCTGCCCAAGGAAGGACCGGTTCGCATCGAATGCTACGACATATCCAACATTCAGGGAACGGCGGCCGTGGGCAGCATGGTGGTCTTCGAAAACGGGCAGCCGAAGCCGGGCCACCATCGCCGGTTCAAGATCAAAACCGTCGAGGGACCCGACGACTACGCCATGATTCAAGAGGTGCTTCGCCGCCGCTTCCGCCGGGTGAAATCGCCACCGGTCCAGAGACCGGAGGGCGGGCAAGGAGGCGCCGAGTTAGCCAGAACCGACGATGGCTGGTCCATTCTCCCAGATCTGATCATCATCGACGGTGGCAAAGGACATTTGAACGCCGCTCTCGAAGTGCTGCGAGACCTGGGCATGGATTCGCTGGCGACCATCTCGGTGGCCAAGGAGCACGAAGAGATATTCATGGCCGAGACCATGGAGCCCCTGATCCTTCCCCGCAATGCCCAGAGCCTCTATCTGGTCCAACGTATTCGCGACGAGGCCCACCGCTTCGCCATTACCTACCATCGGAACGTGCGCCGCCGGGAATCATTCAACTCGTTGCTCGACGATGTGCCGGGCATCGGTCCCCGTCGCAAACAAGCACTGCTTCGCCACTTCGGCTCCGTCAAGGCCATTCGCGAGGCCTCGGTCGACGAGCTAGCCGCCGTAGTGGGCATGACACGGTCTATGGCCAGAAAAGTAAAGGAAACGATTTGAGCGCGGACATCAATAGCCAACCCGACACAGCCCGCCAGCGAACAGCCACAGAGTACGCCCGAATACGCCATCAGTTGTTCTTTTTGGAGCTGGGCCTCGGCGCCTTGCTGCTGCTGGTCTTCCTCTTGAGTGGACTTTCGGCTGGGCTGCGCGACGTGCTAGACTTTCCCCGATACGTGACTGTGGGACTCTACGCCGCCGTGTTCATCCTGGTTTACCTTGCCGCCATGGCGCCGCTGACCGTCTACGGCGGCTTTGTACTGCCCCGGCGCTATGGCTTGCTTACCCAGAGCCTTCCCTCGTGGCTTCTTGATGCGGTCAAAGCAGAGGCTATCACGATCGTTTTCGCCATCATGGGAGTTGAGGTGCTCTACTGGTTCCTTGAGCGATTTCCGGCCCATTGGTGGATTCTGGCTGCTGCCGCCATGCTTCTGTTTACCGTGGTGATGGCCAACCTCGCTCCCGTGCTCATACTGCCCCTGTTTTTCAAGTTGACGCCTATCAAGAATGAGGCGCTGGCGAAGCGTCTAACCGATCTGGCGTCTCGCGCGAGGACAGGCGTGCGGGGCGTCTATACCATGAATCAGAGCGCTAAGGGCACCGGCGCCAATGCGGTGCTAATGGGAATGGGTAACACGAGGAGAATCATCCTAACCGATACTCTGGTCGATCGTTGCGACGAGGTGGAGATAGAGGTCGTGCTGGCTCACGAACTCGGACATCACGTCCATGGCGATATTGCCGGGGGCATTGCCCTTCAATCGATATCTACTCTGGTCGGCTTCTACCTGGCCTCTCTCAGCCTGAACTGGGCCGTGCCAACCTT
>JAUSEJ010000080.1 GCA_030650265.1 Dehalococcoidia bacterium
CCATTGATTACCCAGTCAAAATAGATCGTCGCCCAGTGCTGGTCGGACCGCCCGACCACCGCCTTAACTCTTTTGACGCTCCAGTCGGCGGTCCGCCCCAGGGCAGCATAGGTGGCCAGGCCTTCTTCAGTAAGAATCTCCTCGCTCTTTCGGGCTTTCATTTCGACTCCTCTTCTCCAGATGTGCCGCCCCATTATATGCCTTCGCTCCGTCGTTTTCCATCTCTTCATCTTCGAAAGCGATGAAAATCGAGACACGCCTCTCGCCTGAGTACGCTGACGGCTACGGCCTTTCACAATTATTTCATCCGGACAGCCAATCTAAACGCATCATCGTCTCGCGATATAGACTATTGTGCGGCAGAGTGCTATTATACGAGAAGCACTGAGGTCTTAGTGAGAGGTATCCCAGAAGATGCCCCGAATATTTGACAACATCGAACGACAACTCCTGCCCGCCTTGAGGCAGACACTGGACGTGGCTGATCGCGCCGATTTTTGTGTGGGATACTTCAACCTTCGGGGGTGGAAGCAGCTTGACTCCTACGTCGAGCGGTGGTCGGGCGAAGATGGCCGGTGCTGTCGTCTTCTGGTTGGGATGCAGCGCCCTCCCCAAGACGAGCTCCGGGCAGCGATGAGCCTGACCAAGAACGACGACGGGATGAGCAACGCCATTGCTTTGCGACTGAAGAAGAAACTGGCTGCCGAGTTCAGGGAGCAATTGACCTTCGGTGTGCCAACCAATGACGATGAAGCCGCCCTACGCAGGTTGGCAGGTCAGATCAGGAATAAGAAGGTAATTGTCAAGCTCTTCCTGCGCCATCCTCTGCATGCGAAGCTCTATCTCCTGTTTCGTCATGACCCGATCAACCCGATTGTCGGCTATCTCGGCAGCAGCAACCTCACCCTGGCCGGTCTTTCCCATCAGGGTGAGCTGAATGTCGATATCCTCGACCTCGATGCCTGCCAGAAGCTGGAGCGATGGTTTGAAGAGCGCTGGAACGACAATTTCTGCGTGGACATCTCTGATGAGCTCGTCCAAATCATTGAGGAAAGCTGGGCGAGAGAAGAGCTCGTTCCGCCCTACCACATCTATGTGAAAATGGCTTACCACCTTTCGCAGGAAGCCCGTGAAGGAATAACCGAGTTTCAGATTCCGCGAGACTTCGGCAACAGACTATTTGAGTTTCAGAAAGCCGCCGTCAAGATTGCCGCCCACCATCTCAACAAGCGCGACGGCGTCCTCATCGGCGATGTGGTCGGCCTGGGCAAAACGCTTATGGCCACGGCGCTGGCGCGCATCTTCGAAGATGACCACGGCCTGGAAACTCTAATCATTTGCCCGAAGAACCTGGTCAAGATGTGGGAGGACTATGGCCATCAATATCGCCTGCGCGCCAACAAGGTGCTTTCCTCCAGCCAGGTCATAAACCAACTACCCGGTTTGCGACGCTACCGGTTGGTGTTAATTGACGAAAGCCACAATTTGCGCAACCGCGAGGGCAAAGGCTACCGGGCGATACGGGAATACATAGTCAAGAACGAGAGCAAGTGCATTCTGCTTTCCGCCACGCCCTACAACAAATCGTACCTTGACCTCTCGAATCAGTTGCGTCTGTTCATCGGCGAGGACGAGGACCTGGGCATTCGACCCGAACGCCTGATACGTGATATGGGCGAAACGGAATTCATCCGCCGGCATCAGTGCCCGGTTCGCTCACTGGCGGCGTTCGAGAAGAGCGAGTACGCCGACGACTGGCGCGACCTGATGCGTCTGTATTTGGTGCGCCGCACCCGAAGCTTTATTCAAGACAACTACGCCCAGATCGATCCAGTCACAGGACGAAAGTATCTGACTTTCGAGGATGGGTCAAGGTCTTACTTTCCGGAGCGCTTGCCGAGAACCGTGAAGTTCACTATCGACGAACAGGATCCCGAAGACCAGTATGCCCGGTTGTATGCCCCTGAAGTGGTCGACGCTATCAACGGGCTTTGCTTGCCTCGCTACGGCCTTGGCAACTACGTGACGCCCAAGCCGCCCAGTTCTCCCACTGCCGCTGAGGCCAGAGTTTTGCAGGACCTGTCGCGCGCCGGGAAGCGGCTGATGGGTTTCTGCCGGACTAATCTCTTCAAGCGGTTGGAAAGTAGCGGACAGGTCTTCATCCAGTCCATTGAGCGCCACATCCTGCGCAACTACATCGTCCTCCACGCCATCGAGACCGGCCAGCCAATTCCCATCGGTACGCAGGACGCCGGTCTGCTCGACACGCGCTTCTCCGATCGCGACGATGTTGTCGGCGTCGAGCAAAACCTGTTTGACGATGAAAATGACGAGGGCGAAGTCGAGGTGACACCGGACCTGGCGAAGATTCGTACTGAAGACGATTTCAGGCGTGACGCTGCCCAGGCCTATGCCTTATACACAAGTCAGTTCAAGAGCCGCTTCAAGTGGTTGCGCTCAAGCCTGTTCGCCGATTCTTTGGCCAAGGACTTGCGTCGTGATGCAGACTCTCTCTTGAAGATGTTGCAGAAGTGCGGCAATTGGGACGAGACGAGGGATGCCAAACTGGACGCGCTTACGGAATTGCTAACGATGGTTCACCCCGACGACAAGGTGATTGTCTTCACCCAGTTTGCGGACACTGTGAACTATCTTGAAAGGCAGTTGAAGCAGAGGGGAATAGCGTCGCTCTCCGGCGTTACTGGCCATTCACCTGACCCGACCGGCCTTGCTTGGCGTTTCAGTCCGGTTAGCAACAACAAGCGGGAGCAGGTCAGAAGGGAAGACGAACTTCGGGTCATCATCGCCACAGACGTGCTGAGCGAAGGGCAGAACTTGCAGGACGCTTCTATAGTCGTGAATTTCGATCTGCCCTGGGCGATTATTCGCCTTGTCCAACGAGCCGGCCGTGTGGACCGCATTGGCCAGCAAGCCGATAATATCCTCTGTTACTCCTTCTTGCCGGCCGACGGTGTGGAAAGGATTATAAATCTTCGTTCCAGAGTGCGGCAGCGCTTGCAAGAGAACGCCGAAGTTGTCGGCACCGACGAAGCCTTCTTCGAGGACGATCGGAACGACCGGGTAGTCCTGGACCTGTACAACGAAAACGCGGGGCTTCTCGATGGAGACGCCGACACAGAGGTGGACTTGGCTTCCTATGCCTATCAGATCTGGAAAAACGCTACGCAGGCCGATCGCAGATTGGAGCGAATAATCCCCGAGTTGCCGCCGGTGGTTTACTCCACCCGGCCCCACCGGCCCACCACCAGGGAGCCCGAAGGCGTTCTACTGTATCTCCAGACCGGTCAGGGAAATGACGCCCTGGCCTGGATCGACAAAGACGGCAAAAGCGTGTCGGAGTCTCAGTTCGCCATCCTCAAGGCGGCCGAATGCCAGGCCATGACCCCGGCCCTGCCCCGACTGGACAACCATCACGATCTCGTCCAAAAAGGCGTCGAGCTAATCGTCGAAGATGAGCGGTCCGCTGGCGGCCATCTCGGGCGGC
>JAUSEJ010000081.1 GCA_030650265.1 Dehalococcoidia bacterium
GCTTTCCCTCGAACGTCACCATTTCTTCCTTGGTCCTACGCAGAAAGTACTGCGCTCGCGATTCGGTTGGGAAGGCATTGAAAGCGTCTATTGTCCGGAGCAAAGCGGGATCGAGAAGCCGCCACAAGGCGAAATACGGGAAGTCCTTACCCATGTGTGGCGTAGCGGTCAGCAAGAGGAAATGGTGCACGTGCCAGGGGAGACGTCGAGGCGACCGGGTTTCTTGGAGAGGATCGGCTCCGGCCAAGACTTCTGCCAGTTTGTATCGGTCAGTTGACTCATAGGCGCCATCGGGGTTACGGGAGGCTGATAGCTTGTGCGCTTCGTCGAAGACTACTAAGTCATACGGTTCAGTATCGGCGCCCGACAGTCGATCGAAGGCTCTACCGCCGGCAAGCGTATCAACGCTGACGATGACGAGGTCGCTCCCCGATCCGGCAAAAGGGTTCTCGTCCCGGCAATCGGACCCGACCACCTCGCGAAACTGAAGAGAAAAGAGGACGCGCATCTCCCGCTTCCAGTTACCTACCAGTCCCGCAGGAGGCGCGATAAGAACGCGCCGGAGCAATCGGCGGCTTAGCATCTCTCGTACGTAGAGTCCGGTCATCACGGTCTTTCCAGCGCCGGCATCGTCAGCCAGAAGAAATCGCAGCCGCGGCTGTGTGATCATGTGCCGGTACACTGCGATGTTCTGTTGGGGGAGGGGGTCGATGAGGGCGGTCTCGGTGCCAAAGACAGGGCTGAACAAATGACCATCGCGCAGGCGCTCGCCCTCCACAAATGCCCGCACTGTTTCGGGGTCGGCCTGGAAATCGGCGACAGGCGTGCGAGAGGAAGCCGTGTACTCGGCCCGGCCCTCTCCAACAAGGCTTTGGGATGGGCGATACTGGTCTGAATTCTGCTGGGCCAGCGTAGCCAGTGCCCTCAGAGCCAATCGGTTAGGGCGCGACTGACCGTTTTCCCAGCGGCTGACGGTTACGTAAGTCACACCAACGCGTTCAGCGAGTTCAGCTTGAGTCGTGCCAATCTGAGCCCGGAGGCCCCTTATCCATTCTGGAGAGCCGATTGCGCCAGATACCAAAACCCGAACTCCCGCAGCACGAATTTAACAAACTATAACATGGCGGTCAGCCTTTGTCAAGGAACTAAACGTCCTGGGTGTGCCAAGTTTTTGTAAAGGAGAGGTACTTGTCTTTTTTTGGTAGAATGGGGGTAATAACAAACGGCCGCCGACGAGAGAACATCGGCGGCCTAGAAGGAAGACCCCCTTGAATCAAGCTCTTCCCGCGACCATGATAACACAATTGGAGGCGCTTGGCGTAGCGTTAGTGGCTACGGCCAAAGAACACCGGGATGCTTCGTTAAAGACACTCGAACAGGCAGTACTAGATGAGGTTCGTGCCGTCCTTCCAAGGTTGTTAGAGGAAGTAATCCAAGCTAGTACGAGCAACCTTCACGCGCCTGAGTCGTACTGGCAACAGCGTTGTCCCAACTGTGGAAAGCGGACTCTAGCGCAAGGCTGGCGAAAGCGTACGGTCACCACCATCTGTGGTTTGGTCAAATTCGAGCGGCCCTGGTTCGTCTGTCATTCTTGCCAACACGGTTTCAGCCCGGTTGATAGTACGTTGGGACTTGAGCCACGGATGCGTCTGAGCTATGGGCTGCGGGAATGGATCATCGATTTGGGAGGGAGGACGAGCTTTGCTGAAGCAGCAGGGTGCTTGGAGCGGCTGACAGGGCTTAGCGTGAGTCCTGAAACGGTCCGCCAAAAGACCGAGGGTTATGGCAACGAATTGGAGACCGCGCAGCAGAAAGCCAGCGAACAAGTCGCCAAGACCCAACAAGCAGCAGCACCGCTCGACCCAGCACCCGGGATGCTGCTTGTCGAAACTGACGGAGTAATGGTGCGTTATCTCGATGGCTGGCATGAGGTGAAGTTGGGGCTGGTAGCCGGGCATCAGGGCGGGAAGATGGTATCTCCAAGCTATATTGCGGCCCGCATGAGCCCTGATAGCTTTGGCCCGCGGCTTCTGGCGGAAGCGGCTCGCCGAGGAGCGCTAGAAGTTGTTGCTTGGAAGGGACCGGTAACGCAGCGAGGACTGGCAGTGCTCCGGGAGGTTATTGTACTCGGCGACGGAGCATTGTGGATCTGGAATCTGGCGGCTGAGCACTTTGGGGAGCGTACAGAAATCGTAGACTTCTACCATGCGAGTGAGCATATATGGACAGTAGCAAAAGCCTTGTGGGGCGAGGGGACTGCAGAGGCTAAAGCTTGGGCAGGAGAACGGATCAAGGAACTATTTGGGCACAGTGTTGAAAAGGTACAGGGAGAATTGGCTAAAGCTAAGGGCGAAAGCCCGGAGCAGGCGGAGACCTTGCGACAGCAACGAGAATACTTCCGGAAAAATGCTCTTCGCATGGACTATCCTGCATTCCGCGCCCGAGGGTTGCCCATCGGTTCTGGCGCTGTCGAATCGAGTGCCAAAAATCTTGTACAACAACGGATGAAACGTCCTGGTGCTCGTTGGTCGGAGTATGGCGCCCAAGCGGTGCTAAATGTTCGAGGACGTCTACTCTCCCAATTGCCGCTTGCTAGCTAAAACACCTACAGAAAGTGGTTACACCCAATTACCCGCAAATCCAGACAGGCCCGGGGACATTCGATATGAAATCTGATATACTATTTGTCAAGGAGTGGGGAAATGACTAAGCAGATCTACCTTGGCCTGGCCATCCACAATCACCAGCCGGTCGGCAATCTTGATTCGGTATTCGAGCAAGTGTATGGACAAGCGTATGAGCCAATGATCACGCTTCTGGAACGACATCCGGCGGTTCGCCTGACTCTACACTACAGCGGACCGCTACTGGACTGGCTACTCGCCAATCGCGGCGAGTTTATCGACCGGGTTGCCCGCCTGGTCGAACGGGATCAGGTGGAGATCATGACCGGGGGTTATTACGAGCCCATTTTGCCGGCCATCCCCGACTCCGACAAGGTGGGCCAAATTAGAAAACTCACCGAAGCAGTCAAGAGCATTTTCGGCTATAAGGCTACCGGACTCTGGCTGGCCGAACGGGTTTGGGAGCCGCACCTGCCTAAGTTTCTGGCCGAGGCTGGTATCGACTACCTCATTGTCGATGATTCCCACTTCAATATGATTGGCATCGACCATCCGGCAGGCTACTACGTTACCGAAGAGCAGGGTCAGACGGTGAAAATCTTCCCGAGTCTCACAAGTCTGCGCTATGCCGTGCCGTGGAAAAAAGTCGATGAAGTCGTAGAGTATCTGCGTTCGCTGTCCGAAGAGGGCAACAGCCGCATCGCCGTCATGGGTGACGATGGCGAGAAATTCGGCAGTTGGCCTGGCACTTTCAAGCATTGCTATGAAGATGGCTGGTTGGAGCGCATGTTTAAGGCCATTGAAAACAACGGTGACTGGCTCAAGCTGATGCCGCTGGGAGAGTATGCCAGACAGTTTCCGGCCCAGGGCCGGGTATATTTGCCCACCGCTTCCTACCCCGAGATGATGGAATGGGCCTTGCCCGCCGGGAAATCAGCCGAGTACGCGAAATTGACCCACCAACTCGAGGCTGCGGGGCGGGGAGACATCGTCCAGTATATGCGCGGTGGCTTTTGGCGGAATTTCCTCGTCAAGTATCCCGAAATCAACACGCTGCACAAGAAGATGTTGCACGTTCACAACAAGGTTCGCCGGCTGGAGGGATTTGACCCCGCCGACGGCAGAATGTCACGGGCTCTGGACCAACTTTGGATGGGGCAATGCAATTGCCCTTACTGGCACGGCGTTTTCGGCGGAAGCTATCTTACCGATATACGATCGGCCGCTTTCCGTCATTTGATCGCCGGCGAGAAATTGGCCGATGAGGTGGTTTCAGGGACAGGCGGGCGTCTTTCCTGGCAACTGACAGATTTTGATGGCGATGGAACCGACGAGCTACTCATAGAATCTGATACCCAGAACCTATACGTTGACCTGGCTGAAGGTGGTAGCATCTTCGAGTGGGATTTCTTGCCGGTCCAGTACAATCTCACCGCAGTGATGAGCAGGCGTCCTGAGGCTTATCATCAAATCTTGGTGGAGGAGGCGGCCCGGCGGGAAAGAGAGAAGGCAGAGCGCTCTGCTCGATCATCTGAAATGGCGACAAAGGACGCGGACGATAACTTCCATGCGTCTGACGACAGCGCAGTCAACATTCACCAAATCGTCAGAACCAAGGAGGAGGGCCTGGAGAAGAGACTCGTCTACGACTGGTATCGCCGTTCGGCCATGATCGACCATATCATGCCGCTGGATACCCGACTGGTCGATTTCCGTAATTGTGTTTACAGCGAACTGGGAGACTTCGTGAACCAGCCCTACACGGCGGAGGTGACAGAGGGAGTGGGGTCGCTGTCCATCATTCTGGAGAGAGACGGGCATGCTTGGCAGGGAACTGATCGTCTCAATCTGAGTATGAGAAAGGTCATGAACATCCATAGAGCCAGTGGCGAGTTAGTTATTGACTACACCATCACCAATCATAGCGCCAAAGATCAAGCATTTGCCTTCGGAAGCGAGTGGAGCTTTAACCTTCTCGCTGGCGGCCACAACGATAATGCCTACTTCGATGCCCCGACGAAGACAATCGGCGACTGGCATGGTGATTCACTCGGGCAATTGGACGACGTCGAGGAATTGCGGTTTGGCAATCGGTGGATCGGCTTTTCGGTCGGGTTAACTTTGAGCAGACCGGCGACGATCTGGCGGTTTCCCATCGAGACCATTTCCAACTCCGAAGCAGGTTTCGAACGGGTTTACCAGGGAAGCTGCCTGTGCCCGAAGTGGGACCTTGACCTGGCAGCGGGAGAAAATTGGTCCGTTTCCCTCAAGTTCGTACTCCGCGCCGACTGATCAGACCCGGCCAGAGCAGCTATCCGTATTGCCAATTACCGAATGCTATGCTAGAATCTGCTCCGATTGCCTAAGGTGTCGGACAGATCAAGACCTTGTGTTCGCGTATATAAGGCCTGAGGTCAGGCATTCCTGATCAATGTGTCGATGGCGGTGGCGCAGGAGGCGAATCCGGTGACTAAGACAAACAGTTTTGACTTAGGAAGGAGCAAACTCAATCGTGAGGAAGGTGTTTCGGAGAGAAACGATCGCTGACGAGCTGGGGGTAGCCAATGCAAGGGCCTTATTGGCTGTCGGTATTGTCGTTTCTATCCTGATAATGGTGGCGATCTTCCTGCCGCCTATCTCACTTCTGGACAGGCTATCCGGAGGCGATGGCACTAGCGGCCAGATGGTGCTCTTAGCCAGCGGGGGCAGCAGCACCGCTGCCGGCTTGACCATTGAGGTTCGCTCCGGTGCTTTGGATTCCGACGTGAACGTGAAGGTTCAACAGAGGAACAAAGGCCAAAAGGTCGAGCCTCTGCCCCAGAACATAGCGGCTGCCAGCGCAGTCTTCGAATTGACACCCGCAAAGCCGGTAAACGTACCGTTCAGCGTGGTAGTGACGCTGGACGAGCCGTCCCGACTGGAAGATAATCTCGATGTTTTCGCCCTCCAGGATGGCGCCTGGAATTGGATCGCCGGGGCTGCGCTGAGCGGCGACGGTCAGTCGGCACGGGCTTCTCTCGGGAATATCCCTTCTGCTCTGATTGTGGGAAGAATCGCCACGCAGCAGCCATCAATCGCCGGCTGGCTCCCACCCAAGGCCGGGATGGACTTCGTGGCCAGAGATACCGTAGATGTTGTCAATCCCCTTTGGCACGTAGTAAACGACGATGGTTCTTTGGCCGGATCACTGACGGCACTCCCCTCGGGGAAATTCGCCGTATATCCGACTATTCAGAACCAAACGGCCGGCGTTTATAGCGGCGAAACCTTAAATCGAATACTCCGAGCCGACGATGTCCGCCAGCGGCACGTCACGAACATTGTCAACTTGGCCAAGTCTAATCAATTCGGCGGTGTCGACATAAACTATCAGAACATTGACCCACTCCTGCGGGACAAGTTCACCGCCTTCGTTTCCGACCTCGCAACTTCGCTCCACAGGGAACAACGCCGCATCAGCCTCGTGCTGCCTCTGCCCCAAAAGAGTAGCAGCGGCTGGGACACGGGCGCTTACGATTGGCAGGCTTTGGGCAAAGTGGCCGATTATGTGGTCATCGCGGCAGAGCCGGACCAAAGCCTCTACTCATCGCGCATGCCAGAGGTTCTCGCCTATGCGACCAGCCAGATCGACCGTCGCAAGCTTAATCTTATGGCGAGCGTTCTGAGCCACGAAAAATCGAAGTCGGGAATAAAGGACCTCTCCCTCGCTGAGGCGTTAGATCCGCTGATCAAGGTCGAAATCAAGGGCAACTCGAAGCCAGCGCCGGGCGAGACCATCATTATCTACTCGCCCAATCTCATGACCGATACGGGCGCTTCTGGCGTTCTCTGGAACAATGACACGAAGACCGTGGGCTTCTCGTACGCCGGTTCAGATGGACAGCAGACCGTCTGGTTGGAAAACAGTTTTAGCCTGGCTTTCAAGCTCCAGTACGTGAAACAATTCAATCTGCGGGGAGTTAGCGTCCAGAACCTCGGCGATGGGGCCGCCGACAAAGACATTGCAGCAGTTCTTCAGGTACTCAAGACTACGGGCTCTGTTCCACTCTCGATTCCCAATGACAAGACCCTATCCGCCCAATGGAAAAGCAGCGACGGAGGCCTTTCCCCGGGCGGGGCGGGCTGGACGAACTGGACGGCTCCCAATAATCCCGGCGCAACCTACACTCTCACCCTGTCGGTTAGCGACGGAATTAGCTCGGTGAGCGGCGCCAGGACCCTTGCAGTGGCCGTGCCAGCAACACCCACGCCGACGTTCACGCCTACTTCCACGCCGAGGCCAGCCACAGCCACGCCTGCACCGACGATCGCTGCCCCTTCGGCAACCGCCAGAGTGGGACCAACCGACACGCCGCCAACGCCCACGACTGTGCCAGCCACGGCTACGCCGGTCTTCCAGCCTGGCCAAGCTAAGTATCCTGGTCTCAGTTACGGCATGCAATTAGATCAAGGGACCAACCTGCCCAGGGCGCTGCAAATGGTTAAGTCGGCAGGCTTTACCTGGGCCAAGATACAGATCCGCTGGGATGGTGTGGAGTCATCCAAGGGCAACATCAACTGGGGCTACCTTGATGGGATAGTGAATCAGATGTCCGCCAACGGCGTTCGGGTTCTCTTTAGCTTCACGGCCGCACCTAGATGGTCGACCCCAGCGGATTACACGGACCCGGGTCCGCCAAGAGATCCACAAGACCTGGCCAATTTTGTCGGCGCCATTGCCGCGCACTATCCCGGCAGAGTTCATGCCTACGAGATCTGGAATGAGCAGAACGTCTTCTTCGAATGGGGAGGCAGGGGAAAGCGACTGAACGCCACAAAATACGTGGAACTTCTTAAGGCTTCCTACTATGCCGTCAAAGCGGCTGATCCGAACGCGGTGGTTGTCTCGGGTGGACTGACGCCGACCGGCTGGAACGACGGCGATACGGCCTATGATGATTTGGTCTACATGGACATGATGTACCAGGCCGGCGTAAAGGACTACTGCGATGCCATTGGTGTCCATGGCAACGTGGTTATGCCCTACGCTGCTAACCTTGCGGCGGGCGCCAACGGAGACCACGGAAGCTTCTACTTCCGCCGTTTCGAGCAAATCAGGGATATCATGGTCAAATACGGCGATCAAGACAAGCAAATGTGGT
>JAUSEJ010000090.1 GCA_030650265.1 Dehalococcoidia bacterium
CACCAGCACGAGTTTGACCAGTGGCCCCCAGCTTCGGAAACGGGGCTGGTGGACGAACTGCGCTGTAACAGATTTGGCCTCTGCCCCGCCATCAGATGCGGCCGTAATGGTCAGGTTGAAAGTCTTGGGATCGCCCACTAATCCGCTGCGGCGCGGCTTGACCTTGAAGAGTACATTAACCTCAGCACCGGGGATAACCGTCAGGTGCTCAGATCGAAATCTGGATCGGCAGAGGGCCTCCGGATCCTTCCCTTGAAGTTGAAGCTCGACATCGGCCGTTCCTGAATTCTTGATGGTTGCCCGAAAGCGTCCATGGCGGCCCAAAGACCGCTTGGGCGTGACGTCGAAACGGTAGCTGTGCTGGGGCTTTACTTCCAGCACCCCGCTCGCCGTGGCCAGTTCCGAGGGGACAACACGCGAACGGACCTTCACGGTGAAGGGATAGGTTCCTGAACGCACATCGCTCCGGCTTGGCACCTTGAGGATCAACTGAGCCTGGCCCCGCTCGTTGGGGAACAACTGAAGGATAGCCCCGGAACCGGAATGCCAGGTGGGATCGAGACCTTCCACCTCGATCGAGAGGTGGTCCACTTCTGCCGCCAGGTTCTGGACACCAATCACCACGGTGGCCGGTGGACCCCCTGGATCCAGTTGTACTCTTTCGGGCGTTAATGCAGCCCAGATTCTTTCAGCCATTTCCGACATCCTCCCTCAAACAGAACCATATATCCGGGGACGCTAATTCGCGCGCCCTCTACGGTAGGAATGGCGTTATTAGAACAGATTTGTTATTCCCCTCATCGGACTCCTGCACGCGGCAGTAAGGAGGCGGCACCGTAGTCACCTCCCCGGCGCAGCTATCAGCTACTGCCCACAAAGTGGTTGTCGCACCATGGTTGAAATTTGACGTGAAGTGTACGTTCCCATCAAAGGTCACGCTGGCCCCCGGAGCAAGCGAAGCGCTTGTGAAAGGATAGGTCAGGTTGTTCTGCCTGGGAACAGTGAAAGCAACTACCGATTCATTGGGACCATAGTGCGTAGATATCTTAAACACCCCGGCTGCAACGCCGCCTTGATTCTTAATGACAATTCGAATCGGGACATCAACCGAGGAATCGCGATTCCGCACTGCCGTACTGAGCGCCTGAATACTAGTTACCACCAGGTCCGGCCCAGCGGGCGTGACAGTGACCGTTACCGCACACTTTGCGGTCCCGACACTGTTAACGGCAGAGAACGTATAAGTCGTAGTTTCCTTGAGCGAAACCTGTACGGTACCGGTTGCCCCGACTGTTCCAATGCCATTGTCGATCGAAATGCTGGTTGCCCCGGTGGAGCGCCAGGTAAGCGTACTGGCGCCGGAGCCAACTATTATCGCCGGACTGGCAGAACAAGTGAGTTGTGGCACAGGGCCAACGTTAACCGTTACGGAACGGGTGACTGACAATCCAAGCGCGTTCTTCACCGTAATTATGTAGGTAGTAGTTTTCGCCGGCGAAACAGACTTCGAGCCGGTTTCTCCCACGCCGCCGACACTCTGATCTATCGAAACACCGGCAGCGCCGGTGGTCTGCCAGCTAAGAACGCTGGACCCACCCTCCGGTATTGAAAGCGGCGCTGCCTCAAATGTGACGATCGCGGGCGGTGCCACAACATTGACCGCGACCTTGCAGGCGCTGGAACCGGCGATATTACTGGCCGTTAGTACCCAGGTCGTGGGTTGTTCAGGGTTGAACGACCTGGAGCCAGCCACCTCGACCTCCCCCACGCCTTGATCGATCGAAACACTGGTGACTCCGACTGCTTGCCATTTCAGGGTGACCGATTCTCCCTTAGTAACGGCGGCCGAACTGGCGGCGCAAGTGATCTGCGGTAGCCCTACCACAGAAACGGTCGCCGTCTGCGAGATGGGCCGCCCGGCCGAGTTGGTGGCGCTAAGTGTATAGGTAGTAGTTTTCGTGGGGGATACGGACTTGGCGCCTTTTGCCTCGACTGTCCCAATTCCCTGATCTATCGACACGCTTACCGCCCCCTCAATCTGCCAACTGATACTGCTCGAACCTCCCAAGCCGATGCTTGGCGGCTTCGCCGCGAAAGATGTGACAGTCGCCAGAGAAAGCACCTTAGTGGATACAGTGGCAGTAACCGATCGCCCGAAGGCGTTGCTCACTGTCAGGATGTAGTTCGTCGCCTCGGTGGGAGAGACTGGCCTGGATCCGTTTATATCCACCGCCCCTATACTTTGATCGATGGCAGCGCTTGCAGCCCCTTTGGTTACCCACTTAAGGTTACTGGATTCTCCACTGGTGATCGTCGCCGGATCTGCTACGAAGGACACCACGGCCGGCCCTGACTCGACGACCGCGTAAGCAGAAACTTCACCAGCGCCATTTGCGGCCGTGAGGATGAACACGGTATCGCTGAAGACTGGTGGAGTACGAAATTGACCGCTTTTTAACTGGCCGGCTGGAATTGGCACCCCGTCGATATTGGCCTTCTCCGCTCCCAGAAGCATCCACGTCAACTCAGCGGCCTCACCGGTTGTAACTCTCTTGGTCGTCGGCAATAAGCGGACAATAACAGGCGGACCGGCTATGGCCACTTCCAGGTCAGCCAGATCATTGCCTTCGGGCCCGGTGGCGACCAGGCCAAACCGGTCGGTTCTCAGTGGCAGACTGCCAGAGCCAACAGGCGATGCGAGCGACTTAGGGTCAACCGAGCCCTTTCCTGTGAAGCCGTAATCGACCACCAGGGCTCCCGACGAAGGTCCGCTTCCTGAGGCCATCAAACTCAGGTGGGTGATACGAGGCGGGCCAGAGGCCTCTTTCGGTGCACTGAAGAACGCCCTAACCGGGGCAGCCAGACACAGCGCCAAGACGAGAAGTGGTAGCAAATACGGTATCGCCGCCCGCAATCGGCGCCACAAAGCACCAAGAGCTTTAGCCAGTTTCGCCAGCGGCGGCTCGTAAGCGAATACCCCTTCCGTGCTTAAGGCCGTCTGGTCATCTTCTTGACCGGGCGGCGCTGCCACGACGACGAACGGGTATTCATGAAGAGAGCCGAAAAAGGGACGCCTCCTGGGCCGCACAGCTATGCTTGCGGTTGCTTCCTCTCCCGGGGGCACAGTGACAGTATCTGGGTCAAACAGGCAATCCAATCCTTCCTCAAGATCTGAAGCGTGAAGCTCATAACAGAGGGCTGAATTGCTGCGGTTGTTGAATGCCAACTGGGCTACAGAACGTTTGCCTGTTAAATACTGCGGGCTCATGGTCAAGGTGGTCAGTCCGAAGGGACTAACTTCCAACGAGGCGCCTAGCCTAACTTCCGCAGTTTCACGCTCAGGTCTATCTCGTCTGAGCGTGAAATGAGTCGAAGATTACACTACACTTTTTGAATCCTCATTC
>JAUSEJ010000094.1 GCA_030650265.1 Dehalococcoidia bacterium
GGGCCTCGACTCTCCACTACCGTCACATAGCCCAACACCTTTTGGCCGACAACGATCGGCACAACTATCCTCGAGGCGGTCAAACCAAATTCGGAGAGCGCTGGAATCCGGATTAGCTGACCGTTTTCGCTGGGGTGTCCGATTTCTTGTGACAGGCGGAGATGTTGCAACGCTTGATGGGGAAATGTCTGCCAGTCGATTTCAGTTTCAGCCCCGCCAAAGGAAGAGGGCACGGCGCTCGCAACCGACTTGAACAGGTGGTCGTTCACCATAACCGGATTCTCAACCAGATCGGCGATGGCCTGGGCGATGGAGCCAATTCCCTTGCCGTCCAGGATCAATCGGGCGAGCTCGTGCTGAACGTGTATCACCCTCCCATGCATCTCCTCATGGGCGGCGATCAAGGCATTAAGCTCCTCCAATTTAGCTACGGTCTCTTTCTCTTTGCCGTATAGCCTGGCCTTTTCGATGGCCACCGCCGCGCTGTTCCCCAGACTGGTAAGAAGATTTATGTTCTCTGGCGTAAAATGGGTGGGGCGACGATTTGCCACGCAGAGTGCGCCGATGACCTCACCGGCCAAAATCAGCGGCACTTCGAGGAGGGAGCGGATACCTTCCTTAGCTACTATTTGGTCCTGCCGCTCTGTATGAGGAAAGCGCGAATCAGCCAGATAGTCATAGGTATACGCCGGCTCGCGGAGCTGCTTCAGCAAACTAACAAGTCCGCTATCCGTCTGGCGTGACGGGTTTACGTGACCCGGTGTGAACCCCTCCTCCGTCCGAAGGTAGGTCTGGCTTGCCTCACTTTCTTGGATCAGCAAGACGCTAATGTCCGCGGCAAGCAAATCTTTTGCCCGGCGCACAATGGCTTTCAGTACCTTGTCGAGGTCCAGATAGGCCAATATCTCGTGAACCGTTTGATAGAGCGCCTGTGCTTCCCGACGTTGCTGCCTTGCCTGCTCCATGGCTAGCGATCGGCAGATTGCCTTAGCCGCCTCGCCGACCAGAGCCGCGCAGTTTTGCCCTAGAAACGGGGTATTTCCCTGAATTTCGGGCAGCGCAAAATAAGCTTGCCCGATTGATCGGCCGCCGGCAGACAACGTCGAGGCCAAAAACCGTTGGGTCTCTCCTAACTCCTCGAGTAGCGCCGACAGGGTGAGACCACCTGAAGCATGCAGGATATCGTTCACATACCCACGCCAGAACACGATTGCGTGGGAGCAGTGTAAGAGCAGTTCTTCCACGGCTCCAGAAACAGCCGCGCCATCTGCTGCGCCAATTGCTGCGGGCTGGTGGTGCTGGGAAGGGCGTGCACCCAGCGGTAGGTCCAGTTCAGCATTCCGAAGAAGCACAGCGTGGCCACCTCGAGCTCGTCTTTCCCCATGTCTGGTCGGAGTCGGCGGAGGAAGTCGCGGACCCTCTCGGTGTAGGCGTCGCGCAACGCTCGCACCTCTTCGCCGGCGGGGCC
>JAUSEJ010000097.1 GCA_030650265.1 Dehalococcoidia bacterium
GTCGCATTCTATTTCGTGGACAAGGACAATTCGACCCACACAGCAGCGTCAACAAGTTTCGTCGAATCCGCGTTTACGATCACGGTTGAGACATCCCCATTGTCATTCTTTGATACACAACTCGTCGAGGTATCCGGGTGACTAATTCATCATCCAACAGCACGTCAATCCAATACAATCCTTCGAGTTGCACTTGAAACCCTAGCATTGTAATGATACCCGCCCCTCTATCTTCACCCTCGAAGAGGATAGTAAAGGAGATGGGGGGCAACTTTAGGCCGGCCGGTGTCTCTGGCCTAAGGGTCAAAGCATGACTTCCACGAGCGCTCCCAGCCTTGAAGGCAACCACAACCGTTGCATTGATATTGGTAGGAGGCAAGGTTTCGGGAGAGCCCTGCCCCATTGCCGCCAAGTTGAATCGATCAATCACCCGAATTACGCTGATAACGCCATCCCTTTCCTGCAGCGCCTTTTCGCATAGGAGCGCCATCTGTAGATAGGGCCCAGAATCATAACCCATTTTTCATTCTCCTATCATGCTAGCTTACTAAACCCACTCCTGAGTCGCTACCTTTTCACCGGCACCTTGTTAAACGGCGCCTTGTTCGATTCGCATGCGATTCCGTCCTTGTCCGTGTCCAGCCTGTTCGGGTCGCTCGGCGCTGCCCTCAGCAGTGCTTGCGCCTGGGCCTGTGAGACAAAAGCGTCGCAGTTGTAGCAGTCGACTTGTCCGATGTATCTGGTCGGGTCGAAGCCCGTGGAGGCTGCTGTGGTCGTCGCGGGCGGCCTTGCACTTGTCGGTATCATCAATCCCCCTTTATGCCTTCATCAAGACACAAAGGGTACCACGTTAGGCCATCGAAGTGGGCCAAATTAGAGTAGCAAAAACAAAAGGGAGCAACACGCTCTGGGCGTACATCGACGAGATAGAACCCCTCAAGCCAGACCTTATCACTTAGGGAAAAAGGGGATAGGACGGCCCATATTCATCTGAATTAGGGCCGTCCAAGCACGAAAACGGGAACGGAACCGCCACACGGGTGAGCCGCCAGGGAATCGAACCCTGAACCGGCTGATTAAGAGTCAGCTGCTCTGCCAATTGAGCTAGCGGCCCGTGCTTCCAGCGGAAGCAAGCTGATTATATCGCAATTCGGTTGATCTCTGCAACTGCGCCTCTCGGCCGCTACAAGTGGCGTTGTTCTCAGCAGGAGCCAAGAATAACGCTTGCCAAGCTGCGCCTACCAGGCGGAAGTCTACGCATCCTTCTTGTCGCTTGGTGGCGCATCAGAGCTTGACTGGCGAAACTCTCTGATACCTTTGCCAATCGCACCGCCGACCTCCGGCAAACGACCAACACCGAAAACGATTATGATGATCACGAGGACTATGATCAACTCAGGCATCCCAATTCCGAATGGCATGACTTTTTCCCCCGGCTGATTACTGGACTACTTATACCACATACTCTGCTGTATTTCAAGCCACTGTCAAGGCACCAGACTAACAACCTACCAACTGGATTTAGTTGACAAAGGGCCTGCACTGCGACTATAATTCGTAGCGTCTTTCTAAATCCGGGAGGAAAAAGCTCGTGCGCAAGGCCAATACGCAAATTCTTATCGGCATAGTCATTCTCACCCTGTTTGCATTGTGGGTTGACTGGCCCCAAAAACCTACCAACTATCTCCCAAACATCTTGCCGTGGCCGCAGAGTCAGGGAGTCCACCTTCGTCTGGGAGATTCCAGCTTTGACCGGCAGGGCACCAAACTGGGCCTGGATCTTCAGGGCGGGACCTTTATGGTTCTCCAAGCTGACCTGTCGAAGGTACCTGCCGGTGAGCAGGGAGACCGGATGAAAGGGGTAGTCCAGATCATCGAAAGGCGTATCAACGCCTACGGCGTGGGCGAGCCTGTTATTCAATTACAGGGCAACGACCGGGTCGCTGTTCAACTTCCCGGTGTAAAGGACATCGACGAAGCCAAGCGGCTCATCGGCCAGACGGCTCAACTGGAGTTCAAAGAGAAGAAGGTCGACGAGCAAGGCAACGTCACATATGTCTCAGTTGGTCTAACCGGGGCCGATCTAACAAAATCATACCCTAGTATAGACCAAACTTACGGGCCGGTTGTGAACTTCGAGTTCAACGACAAGGGCGCTCAGATCTTTGGTGACCTTACCACTCGCATCGCCCCGCTTGGCGGCCAGATCGCTGTCTATCTCGATCAGGACCTGTTGACGGATCCGCGGGTCGACGAGCCGATTTTGGGCGGCCGGGGCTTCATAAGAGGCAACTTCACCGTTAACTCGGCCCAAACTCTCGCCATCCAACTCAACTCCGGTGCTCTTCCGGTGCCAGTGTCGGTCATTTCTCAGCGAGACGTGGATGCCACACTCGGCGCTGACTCGGTCCAGAAGAGCATCCTCGCGGGCGCCATTGGTCTCGGCGTGGTTATGCTTTTCATGATCATCCATTATCGTCTGCCAGGTCTTTTGGCGAATGCCGCCTTGCTCATGTACGCCTTGTTCGTTCTGGCCGTATTCAAGCTGGTGCCGATAACTCTTACCCTCGCCGGCATCGCCGGGTTCATTTTGAGCATTGGCATGGCGGTGGACGCGAACATCCTGATCTTTGAACGCGTCAAGGAGGAACTCAGGGCGGGACGAACGCTTGCCGGCGGCATCGAAGCTGGCTTCGGACGAGCCTGGACCTCCATTCGGGATAGCAACGTTTCGACTATTATTACCTGTGGCATTCTCTACTGGTTCGGAAACAATTTTGGCGCCAGCCTGGTCATGGGCTTCGCCGTGACTCTGTTTCTCGGCGTCGTAATCAGCATGTTTACGGCCATTACGATCACCAGATCCTTGCTCAGGGCAATCATCGACTCCGGGAAGATGCCGAGCGGCTGGCTCTTCGGCCTCGAAAAAGAGCAAGGTATAACAGGCGAGCCGGACTACTCTGTTCGATAATAAATGGATAGGATATTGAGGCAGGGCTAATGCTTAACATAGTTGGTAAAAGATACTGGTACTTTTTGTTTTCTCTCCTGATCATTGTGCCTGGCGTCATCTCGCTCCTGATTCCCCCGGCACTCAGGCCCGGGATTGAATTCACCAGTGGATCGATGATGACACTCAAATTCGAGCGCGCTATTTCACAGGAGGAACTGCGGGACGCGCTCAAGAGTCTGGGCCATGGCGATGCGGTTATACAGCACAGCGGAGAGAATACCTACCTGGTGCGGACGCGCATGCTTGGCGAAGAGACCAAGAACGCCGACGGAACTGTCAACCAGCCGGCC
Organism: Dehalococcoidia bacterium; assembly: GCA_030650265.1. The sequence continues at coordinate 3,304 of JAUSEJ010000097.1, forward strand.
GAAAAGACGCAGATGATTAGCCGCCTTTCATCGAATCAGGGCCCGGTTCAGGTCTTGAGTTTCGATACGGTCTCACCTATCATCGCCTCTGAAATCGTTCGCAATGCGTCCATTGCGGTGGCTCTAGCTTCGCTGGGTATATTATTTTACATAAGCTGGGCCTTTAGGAAGGTCCCGAATCCCTTCCGCTATGGACTCTGCGCCATCGTTGCCCTGTTACACGACGCCCTGGTAGTGTTGGGTGTATTCTCGATACTCGGGAAGCTTTTCAACATCGAAATCGATTCCATGTTTATTACGGCCCTGCTGACGGTCATCGGTTTCAGCGTCCACGATACCATCGTGGTATTCGACCGGATTAGGGAGAACCTGCGACGAGGCGTCAGCGCCAGCTTCGAAGAGGTTGTGAACCACAGTCTACTGCAAACCATCGGGCGATCGCTAAACACGTCCCTTACCGTGGTGTTCACGCTGTTGGCCCTGTATCTCTTTGGTGGTGTAACCATCAGGAGCTTCGTACTAGCCTTGCTAGTGGGAATCATAAGCGGCACCTACAGCTCGATCTTCAACGCCAGTATGCTGCTGGTAATCTGGGAGAACGGCGAACTGGGAAGGCTTTTCCGCAGGACTAACAGTCGTCAAGCCCTGGTGCGAGGGCGCTAGATCTGTCCCTGCCACTGAAGTGGCAGGCTAATGGCATTAGCCACGGACTTTAGTCCGTGGGTTTCCGATACCACTGGTGTGGGATAGAATACGCTAAGACCGCCCGTGTGACCAAACCGAACTAAGTGGTTTTGGACGGGCAGGAGGTACCCGTGGAGTGCTTCTGTCAGGCAAGTGTTTTGCTGACAGGGGCAATCCACGGGTTTTCTGTTACTAGGGCCTAATTCATCCTATTGGGGGGACGTAATTATGGACAGAAGCAAAAGTAGAGCCGCTGCCGTATCGATTGCATCAAATTTCCTATTAGTGCTGCTTAAGACGATGGTGGGTCTATCCATGGGCAGCATAAGCGTCATCTCGGAGGCCATACACAGCGGTATCGACCTTCTGGCCGCCGTCATCGCCTTTTTCAGTTTACGAGGGGCAGAGAAACCGGCCGATCGGCGGCACCCGTATGGTCATGGCAAGCTGGAGAATGTCAGCGGTACGGTGGAGGCGATCCTGATCTTTGTGGCCGCCCTGATGATCATTTACAAGGCAATTCAAAAACTGCTCGGCGAGCCAGGCCTGATTAGCCTCGACTTGGGAATAGGAGCCATGCTTATTTCGGTTATCGCCAACTTCTTCGTCTCGCGATTCCTCTACGCCACCGCCCGTCGAACAGACTCCCTCGCCCTGGAGACAGATGCAAAACACCTGTCAACCGATATCTGGACCTCCGCAGGGGTTTTTGTCGGCCTTGTGATAGTCAAGATTACCGGTCTAACAGTTCTCGATCCCATCATCGCCTTACTGGTAGCACTGACCATCATCAAGGCAGCCTACGAGATGACCCGGAAATCGGTGCAGGGGTTACTTGACATAAAACTGCCAGACGAAGAAGAGGAACAGGTCAAAGGGATCATTACCGAACACTACGGGGTTCTGGTGGGTTTCCACGATCTGAGAACGAGGAAAGCCGGCAGCGAGCGACATTTGGATTTGCATCTCGTACTGCCTCAAGTCAGCACAGTTCTGGAGGCCCATGCCCTCTGCGATCACCTTGAGGGAGAAATCATGTCCCGATTGCCCCACAGTTCCGTCACAATCCATATTGAGCCATGCGAAGCGGTCTGCGT
>JAUSEJ010000102.1 GCA_030650265.1 Dehalococcoidia bacterium
GGGCTGGCAAGACCCGCGCATCGTCAAGACAGCCGAGGTAGCGGATTGGGAGCCCATTGTCCTGCAACTCGAGAGGCTGGGAGTGAGGCCGGAAGATGTGGATACCATTGTTCTAAGCCACGTTCATTTCGACCATGCCGGTCAACTCGGGCACTTCCCCAAGGCCACGGTATATCTGCAAAAGGCCGAGATGGACTTCATCAAGTTCGTCCAGGGCTATCGCGAGGGGCCGACGAAGGCCAGGCTCCGGGGCTCCTTCCTGCGAGTCGATGCCGATACGCTGGCAGTCATCGAAAAAGAGGGCAGGTTGCAGTTGGTCGATGGCTACGGCGACTTGGGGCCCGGGCTGCAAATCGTGCCGGCGCTAAACACCCATTCTCCCGGCTGTCAGATGCTGGTCGTTAATACTGTTTCCGGTCCCATGGTTCTAGCTGGCGATGCGGTTTACGAGCGAGGCAACATCACGCACGCCAACCCGATGGGAACGAACATGGGAAGCAACCTAGAGTGCATCCTTAACTTCGAGAAGATCCTGGACCTTGCGGGCGGCAAGATAGAAATGGTGATACCCGCTCACGACCCTGCCATATTCTCCTACTGGCCATCGTGGAAGATGGGCGAGACCTATGTGACCGAGATTGCCCTGACGCCCGGCCAGCGATCGCTCAAGCCCGGCTGAGAGGGTCAGCCGAGAAACTCAGACCTTTTCTAACGGTCTTGGTCGCTTACCTACCTCGTAGAACGCCCTCCTCCTGCGGCTTCTTCTGCGGCGGCCGGGCGAAATAGACGAGGAAGGCGCCCACGATGAAGGACGCGGCAAAGAAGGCAAAAGCGATCTGATAGCTGCCATACCGGTCGTAGGCCCATCCCCCAAAGAATGGCCCCCCGGCGCTGAAGATGATGGAGAAGGGCGAGGCAACCGTGCGAATAGCGCCCAGGGAGAGACGGCCAAAGTAGTTGGCCCAGAGTACTTCTTGAACCGGGGCTTGCCCGGCCAGGCCAAATCCCAGCAGAATGCCGATTACGAAGATTAGCCAAACGCTTGGCCGCAATGAAACTGCGGCGAGCAGGGCTATCACCGCTGCCAGAAAGACAAAAGCCGTCATCGCACAATGCCTGACCTGGAATTTGTCAAGGACAAAGCCCCATACAATCTTGGCAGCCGTAAGCGCCACTGCATGGGCGCTGAAAATCATGGCGGCCGTGACATCCGGCAAGCCGATGTCGGTTAGATAAGCGTAGAGGTGAAGGGTTACACCAGCGGATCCCAGATTAGCGAAGCCAAAGGCCACCACCGTCAGCCACAACGCCGGCGTCCGCACCGCCTCCCCCCGTGTCCAGGCCGACTCGGCGTGGGGGATAGGGGTCGGGGGCCGGGGGCCAGAGATGGGGTTGGCCTCCAGTCCCATCGGCCCAGACCCCTGTCCCCCGTCCCCCGCGGGAGCATCACCGTCCGGCATCAGGCCGATATCCTCCGGCCGCCTCTTGATGAGGAGAGCCACCGGCGGGATGATCATGACCCAAACGGCAACTCCGCAGATCACCCAGGCCCAGCGCCAGCCGTAGGTCACGATCAGATGAGTAATGACCGGAGACAGCACGGCGCCGCCGAGGGAAACTCCCATTAGCGAAAGAGCCACCGCTTTCCCCCGCTTGCGGATGAACCAGTTGGAGATGGCGACGTTTATGACAAGGGGACCGGCGCAGACAATACCAATGGTAACGACAAGGCCACGGAGGAGGTAGAAGTCCCAAAGGCCTTGCACAAGCCCGAGAGCGGCGATAGACCCCCCGCCGATGATCGCGCCAAAGATCATCAGTCCCCGTCCACCACGTTTGTCGATGATGGGGCCGATGATGGGGGAGATCAAGCCATCTACGGCGAAACTGAAGGATTGGACAAGCGAGTACGTGGCTCTAGTCCAGCCAAACTCCAGTGTCATGGGCTTCAAGAAAAGGCCGGCGCCGTAGGATCGGAGACTGACGAAAAAGAACTCGATGACGAAGCCTACGGCCACGATGGCCCAGCCATAGTAGATACGCCCCCGAGCGAAGGACACCACTCTAATTCCCATCGGACGATCCTACTACCTGTGGTGTCTTCACTGGCTGACGGGCGAGATAGACAAGACCGGCGGCGACGAGGTAAGTGACGGCAAAGATGACAAAGGCGACCTTATAGCTGCCAAACCGGTCGTAGGCCCAGCCACCGAAGAGGGGTCCGCCAGCGCTAAAGATGATGGTGATGGGAGCAGCCACCGTGCGAATGGCGCCGAGGGAAAGACGACCGAAGTAATTGGCCCAGAGCACCTCCTGAATTGGCGCCTGCCCGGCCAGACCGAATCCTATCAAGATTGCGGCGAGGTAGACAAGCCATACTGATGGCCGGAATGAAACAGCGACTAGCGAGGCCGTTGCCGCGGCGAGATAGACAAAAGCCGCCATCCCACAATGCCTCACATGGAATTTATCGAGGAAGCTGCCCCAAAACAACTTGGAAATGGTAAGGGCCACAGCGTGCGTGCTATAAATGGCGGC
>JAUSEJ010000106.1 GCA_030650265.1 Dehalococcoidia bacterium
GGAGGGAACAGGGAACGAGCTATCCGAGAATAGCGTAGACAGCCTTGTTCCAGCTTCTTGCCGAATCGAATCGAATACGGGAGCTTCATGTATGCTACGAGCGGAGGAAACCCACTTGACGCAGCCTAGCGTTACGGACAAAACCAGTCCCAATACAGCAAGGATGGTCACACCATCGAGCAGTTGATAGATCCGTTCGTCGGCGATGATGTTTACCCCCCCGAAAAGGCCCCAGAAAGATATTCGGAAACCCTGAAATTCTGATAGAAGGTCCAGTATGCCGGGAGTAGGCACGCGAACCCCGACTATCCTGAGCATCATACTGAGCCCGGTTGGATCCCCATAGAGGCGCCAGTTTCGCACATACCACCAGCCAGCGATCAGTGCAGCGGTCAGCGACACGACGATGGCATGACGGAGGAAAATGGTCAGCGAGCGCTGTCGCAAGCAGATCAGAACAAGGCAGGCAAAAATGAGTGGAATCAGGCCTAGAGCTGTTAGCTTTGAGAGGAGGGCAAGACCTAGAGCTACCCCCAGAAGAAGACTTCGCCTGTAAGTTATCCCGGTCTTTACGTAGTAGACCAGCATGAACACTATGACGCTTGCCAGCAATGTCATCAGGTTGTCGTTGTTGACTGACGCGGCGATGAAGTTGAATTCCGGGTTAAAGGCGACCAGAGCGGCAGCAGCCAGCGCGATGGCGAGACGAGACGGGACAATCAGGCGGGCGATGCGGTAAGTGCAGATGATGGTGGCGACGCCCATGAGTAGAGTTAGCCAGCGGATAACATGGATCGCCAACGCCGGTCCGCGAAAGGGAAAATCCTCTTGCGGGCCGTGAATAGTCATGTTCTTGTTTCCGTGGGCTAGGGGAGTGCCCACCTGGGCATGGGGATTTACCCAAACCAGCGAATTGAAGTCGCCGGTATCAACCCAGAAAGTGGCCGCTGCGGCCAAAGCATAGTAAAGCGGTGGCTGACTGCCCTCTTGTCTTGCCAGATTGTCCTCTGGCAGGGGCTTTTGGATGGGAAGTCCCTTGCCGTCGGTCAACAACTTGACGAAGGGATAGTGGTGGATTTCATCGGAGGCTTCGAGGATTGGGGTGGCCACGCTATAGTACGTTCCCAGAACCAGATAAGTGACGAGGACTAGAATGATTCCGAGGTGCTGACGGCGGACCGGAGGATTCTGTCTGATCATCAAGGCGCTCCTGCCGGGATGATTGACGACGGCACGTTGATTAGTACAGCAGATTTGGCGGATCCACCCTCAATGATATCTACTCTGCTCCCTGTTGCGGCGTCGTACATTCCGATTCTCAACTGGTAGGAGTCTGAGGCGAGGCGAGGAGGCAAATCGATGACATGTCGATCGACAATCTGATCTCCCGGCTCCCATGACGACGTGGGATACAGTCCGTTGTTGGGCATTCCATCGTGCTGGGCAACGATGACACCTTTGGAATCCAGCAGATGGGCGAAGACAGTGTAGTCCTTGTCTATTGCCTCTTGCGCCCGCCAGTAAAGGGTAACTGCCAACTGCTGTTCAGTATTTCCTGAATTGTCCAGTGAGCCTGAGAGCGCCTTGTCTTGACCACTGGTCTGCAACATCTTAGTCCCCAGACCGAACCCTTCCAGCGTCAGACTATTGCCAAATTCGGCCATTAGAGGATTCGGAACGTACTCCCGATTCGTCGGAACAATCTTGACCGTGGTCGCTTCGGGGCTATCCGCGTAGGGGTTGGCGGCCTGACGGGCTGGCAGTCTTGTCATCGTCCTTCGATCGTAGAATCCTACCTGAAGGCTTGCCAATACAGGTAAGCTACCGGTTCCGACTACGGGCACGTAGTAGATGTCGCGCACGATCGTGCCTGGTACCCAGAAGCTTGTCGGGAACCTTCCCAGCCCGGAATATGAATCGCGTTGGCCATGAGACTGATACGATCGATCAAGGAGCTTGACGAATACCGTGTAGTCTTCTGAAATCGTCGTCATAGGTCGCCAATATAGTGTCAACTTGAGGTTCGCATCGGGTGATATGGAGAGGCTTCCCGCTTGCTCTTTCTTGACCACCGAGCCAGATTGCTGGTCTTCCGCCTCGAGATCGTAACCTATCAGCTCAATCATGTTTCCATAGATTATGGACGTTGGATTCTGCACAAATGGTTTGGCTGTCAGAGCAAAGATCTCCGGGTAGGCATACGCCGGGGCAAGATAGAGGAAGGGAACCGCGATGGCGAAAAGCAGAAACAGAACAGCCAAACAGCAATGCAGGTATACACGCGTTCTTGACGGAACCAATCGCCCGATCCCATATAGAATTAGAATGGACGCTACTCCTAGAGTGGGCAGGAGCAATCGGCCCATGGCCGCATCGTTGCTCTGCATCCACCGCAGAAATGCCGCGAAGACGAGGAGACACCAGAGAGCGAAAACTCCGAAGCAGACAACTCTCGTTCGGTTTGCGTTATCGCCTTCAGCTTGATGAGGCATAAACCACTTGCGCCGAGCCTGCTTGATTGACACGTAGAGAAGTCCGACAACCGAAAGGCCCACGATCAAATTCAGCGCCCGGTAGATCGTTTCCGCCACGAAAATGTTGCCCCAGCCAAAAGCTGCCCAGAAGCTCTTCTGTTCCATTGGGAGTTCTGTCAGAAGATCGAGAAGACCGGGCGTGGAATCGCGATGACCGAAGACAATCTGCATCATCGCCGAGCCCGTCGGCTCGCCATAGAGCCACCAATTCCGGACATACCACCAACCTGCTATTACTCCGGCTATGATGAAGCAAATCCCAACAAATCGCCAATAGCCAAACCTGCTATGGGAGCTCCTTGGCGGCCTGGCCCACAACCATTGCATGCCCAGCGCGGCGAGGACCAGTGGAATAAGCATCAGGGCGCTAAGCTTCGCGAGCAATGCGAGTCCCAGGACGAAGCCGAGTGTCACGGCTCTTCTGCGATCCAGGCCTCTCGTCAAGGAACGGATTAAAAGAAGGATGCTCAGTGACGAGAGGGCGATGACGGCGCTGTCGTTGGTGACTGAGCTATTGACGAAGATGAATTGGGGAGTGAACGCCACCATGGCGGC
>JAUSEJ010000108.1 GCA_030650265.1 Dehalococcoidia bacterium
GTGCGTCAGCGGCCTCACTATCCGGTCGATCCCCAAACCGGCAAGAGCCGCCAGAGCAAAATCAAAGAGAAAGAGAAACCGGGCTGGCGCCCGCAGCTTATCGAAGCCGGCGCCCAGCGAGTAAAGCCACCCCTGGGTCAGGCTGTGGCCTCCCAGCGACAGCGATAGGCTGAAGATGGCGAGAAGCAAAAAGAAGAAGGTCTCGCGCTGCCGGCGCAGGACAATTGCGACAAGACCAGACACCAGCGTTAGCACTCCAGCATAGCCCATCTCTGTGCGGATCCACGGTCCCCAATAGTCCAGGGGGCCTCTGCCAAAGAAACCGGGAACGAAGAGGCTCACCAACTGGGCAGGAGACAATGAGTAGAGGGCAGACGTCGTGTAGTCAATGTCGGCGCGTACGCTCAACTGGCTAAGCTCGTAGCTGGGGATAAGCTGAATGGCCGACACCCCCAAAGCGACGAGGCCACAGACGGCAAAGACCGCGGCCTGGCGGGGGACAGGGGACAGGGGACGGGGGCCAGTGTTGGGGTTCTGGGTCGAGGATTCGACCCCTGACCCCTGTCCCCTGTCCCCGGACACTCGGAGCCGGTCCGCGACGACATAGAAGACGAAGTAGAGGGCCAGACAGAGTAGAATGTACAGAAAAGGCTGAATGTGTCCGGCCAAGAGGGCAACGCCGAGGAACAAGCCGGCCATCGCCCCATGTGGCAGGCTTTTGTCGACCAGACCACGGTGAAAGAAGAGGAAGACCAGGGGAAGCCAGGCGGCCACGGCAATCATGTTCAGGTTTCCCAAATGCACAATGAAGACGTCAGAGAACATGTAGGCGATGGCCCCGATCATGGCGCCCGCCCTACCCACCTGTCTGTCCGAGCCGGTTCGCAAAAAACGCAGGCAGAAATACATAGTGATTCCCGCTATATAGAAGTGGAGAACTGCAAGAAACTCCATTGTCTTATAGGAGATCTCGGGCAGGAGAAGAAATGCCACCAGGTTGATTGGATAGAACAGGCCGGACTGAATGTCTGCAGCGAAAGGGCTACCTGAATAGAGATAGGGGTTCCAGAGGGGAAGGATGCCCTGCTTGATGCTACTGGCGGCAAACGCGAATGTAGGATAGAGGAAGGCGGCCAAATCACCGCCGCCAGCCGGCACAAACACGTCTCCTTCGAAAATTGTTCGCCAGAAGAAGCCTGCCACCATAAGGGCGAGGACGCCCAAGGCGGTGATGTCTTCGTGAATAGGTCTGAGCAGACGCTTCAGCGAATAGAGGTAACGAACGATGAGAAAGGAGCCAAGCCAGACGACAAAGAGGGCGAGGCTCACAGTAGCGGAGCTAGCTTGCATTAGCGGGCTTCACCATCTCACCGGGAAAGCGCAGGCCGGTGATTCGATAGAAATAGACCTTGGCCCCCCGAACGCCGCCGTTCTGGTCAAACGTGATGTTGGACGACAGTCCGGGATAGTCGCGCAAAACGCCAATAGCTTGAATAACCGATTGCCGATCCGGCCTTGCTCCGTCTGGCGTCCCATTCAGGCTCCGTTCGAAGGCAGTCAGAATAAGGTTAACCCCATCATAGGTGAGAGCGGCGCTTGGCAGCGGGTCCAGGCCTGAGATCGCCCGGTAGGCCAGTACGAAGCCCGCCGCAGACGGGATATCGGTGGGGCTCAGCGCCGGCGCAATCAGATACGACCCTTCGGCGCTGTTGCCGGCAGTCTTCAAGAAGAGAGCATTCAGGGAACCGATGTCTGCGATGTAGGCGCTACCTACCTTCGAAAGCCGCATTTGGCTCAGAAGTGAGCCGGCGTTGAGGTAATCCCCTTTGAACACAACGACCTGCGGGGCGCTGGCAGCCATCCTCTGAGCGAGGCCAGAAAAATCGGTCTGGTCGGGTTTCAAAGTCTCGCTAATAATAGAGGACATTCTGCTTATTAGTAGCTTCTCGTTTAACTGGTCCGAGAATCTGCTGTGCTCAGCCTGCGGATCAGCCACTACGGCCAGCTTCTGTGCCTTCAAGGTGGTTGAAATGAACTTGATCGTCTCAGCCTGAACCTGGCTGTCACTCGCGCTCAGCCGGAAAACGCCCGGGTAATCGCCGGTTGATAGCGTGTCAGCGGATGCCTCGGTAGTTATCATCGCCAGGCCTGCCTTGCTGTAGGCCGCCGCCGCGGCAAAGGCAGAGGCGCTTGATGGATGCCCGACCACGCCCAACACATCGTAGTCAAGTGACATCTTCTTCGCCTGGGTCAGACCGGCGACGGCCTCGATCCTGTCGTCCTGTGCAAGGAGTTCGATTCGATATCCTTTCAGTCGGTCCGAGTCGTTCCACTCGCTTATTGCCAGCTTAGCCGCAAAAAGCATGTTGTAGCCGATGGCGGAGTTCATGCCACTGAACGGAGCCACTAAACCTATCTTGAAAGTGCCCCGGAAGGTGGCGCCTTGATTGGCGCACCCTGCAGCCAATATTTGCTGCCCCAGGAGCGACATGGCGATGACAACGCCAGCCCATTTTTGTAGCCTCAAGGCGACAGTATCTCCCTTAGCGATGGGTGGCATGGTACCAGGTATGGGGGCGCTGTGTCAACAGCGCATGTCTATCAGTAAGAAAAACAAGATGTCATACAACGCCCTCGATCAGCGAGTTGATCTGGCCCTTCCTCTATGATATGATGACGCTGCAACGCTATACTTGAGACAGTGGACAGCGGCGTCCCCGTCAGTCGTTTCTCCGTCGTCGGACCTGTGGAGGCCCAGATATGGATAGGCTCCAGGGGGACAGGACTGCTAATCCAATAATCCAGAGGCCCCTGCACTCGAGAGCCGGGACGCCGTTGGTCGGTCGCAGGGAAGAGCTAGTTCGCCTTGCAACGGCGCTAGACCTAGCGGCCGATGGGCACGGCTGTGCGGTTTTCCTAACGGGTCAGCCCGGCATCGGCAAGACCCGCTTGGCGCAAGAGTGCCTCGCGCTCGCTAGGGCCCGCGGCTTCACAGCGCTCGAGGGGCGCGGTCTATCGCTCGGGAGCGGGAGGGCTTACTCTCCCATTGTTGGCGCGCTTGGCCCTCTGCTGCGCAGTCTGGATTCAGCCGATCTGGAGGCCCTTGTAGGCGGCCTCCCGGACCTCGGACGCTTGTTCGATAGCGTTCAGCTTCCTCCGCCGTCCTTCCCTTTAGAAGGACTTGGCGACCCTGCTCTGGAGAAAACCCGTCTCTTCGGAGCGGTGGACCGCCTTCTCGAACGACTTGCCGAACAGGTTCCCGTGGTCCTTTTCATCGACGACATGCATTGGGCCGACGATTCGACTCTGGAACTGTTGCAATATTTGGCGAGTGGACTTTCCCGCCGGCGGATGCTCATGCTTGCCACCTATGCCGCCGACGCTTTCGAGGATTCTTACAGCTTGCGAACACTGGTAGCGTGGCTATTGCGCTC
>JAUSEJ010000109.1 GCA_030650265.1 Dehalococcoidia bacterium
GCTCGACGTGAGCAGCTTCTCGCTTCTTTTCTTGCACTCGTATCGGTATGATACAGATAGGGCGTATTACACCAAGGCTTCGATCGAGAGTGTCGAATGGGGCGCCCGGCACTTGCGAGTGAGCATATACTTTTTCGGAGGAAGATGAAATGGCAGAAAATACTTTACCCATTAGCCCGACCCAAAGCGACGAGAAGATCAAACAAGCCGTGCGCGAACGCTACGCCAGGACCATCAGCCAATCGGGCACCTGCTGCTGTAGTTCCGGCTCGGACTCTTGCGGACCTGTGCGGACTGACCTGGTGCAAATGGCTCACTACAACCCGGACGAGCTGGAGAAGCTGCCGACCGATGCAGTAGAGAATTCCTTGGGCTGCGGCAATCCGCTGGCGTTTGCTGAAGTCCAGGCGGGCGACATCGTGCTTGATATAGGCTCAGGCGCCGGTATCGACGTCCTCCTCGCCTCGAGAATCGTTGGCCCGACGGGAAGAATTATCGGACTCGACATGACCCCGGAAATGATTGAAAGGGCCAGAGCCAACGCTGTCAGAGCGGGAGCAGCAAACGTGGAGTTCCGGCAGGGAGACGCAGACCAGATGCCGGTAGCCGACGCCAATGTCGACTGGATCATCTCGAATTGCGTGATCAATCTGGCGCCCGACAAGCGCAAAGTCTTTTCGGAAGTCTACCGGGTACTCAAGCCGGGAGGCCGAGTCTCCATCTCGGACATAGTGACCGGTCGGTTGCCAAATGAGGTCCGAAACAGCATGGCGCTTTGGGCCAGTTGCATCGGCGGCGCCATCCCGGAAGCCGAGTATCTCGGTATCATGCGTGAGATGGGACTGGTAGACATCGAAGTGGCTTCACGACAGCACTACGACGTAGAAACGATCCGGGCGCTGATCGCGAGCAACTTCTCCAGCCCGGCCGATCGCGAGATGCTGGACGGGTTGTTGGCCAACTACCGCGGCCTGGTGGGAGAATTTTGGAGCGCCAAAATCACCGCCCGCAAACCAGCGTGACTTTAAGTGACCAACAGCTCGTTGACGGTGGGAGACGCTTGAATCGCCCGCCGACCTACAATCAGGGGGAGTGTGGCGCCGATAGCGAACGAAAACAGTGTCTGTATCCTTGATCGGGGGCTGGTAGAACGAGTAGCCCGGAGCACCTACCGGCTGACCAGTGAAGGGATAAAGGCTTTGGCCAAGGAGCGAAAATGGTAAACAAGGAATCAGATTTCTGGTGGCTTCCTGAGCGAGTAGACTGGTCAGGACTTCGGGTGGGCGTCGGCCATCACAAACCATTGACAGAGGCCGAGGAGCCCAGTTGTCTTG
>JAUSEJ010000110.1 GCA_030650265.1 Dehalococcoidia bacterium
TTTACCACGGTGCCGTCTTTGCGTACATAAGCTTTACGGGTTACTTTGATTTGAGCCATTTCTTTCTATCCTCCTCGTATAATATGTGGCTAGAGGGGGCTCTAGCCACCCCTCTTTACAAAATGGGATGAACCTGGCATAATGCCACTGGGCTAGTGTGGCATCCGGGGACTTCTGTTCCTCCTCGTAACTACTCAGGTACCTTGATCGTTAGCTGGCTATTTGCAAGCTAAAACCATTCTGACAGTCGGCGAAATGGGCGGAGTCGCCGCTGGGCTCACTGCTTCTAGGACGCTCACGGCGGTCGATTGACCAGAAAAACGCCGTCGAACGCGGGTTTTACCATTCGGCCGGCCAAGGTACCTGAGTAGTTACAAACTAACAGAAAATATTGATAAGCAATTGGTCGAGACGTAAGCCTGCTTCCGTCTTATCAAAAACCGACGTATTATGGCTATCCGCCCGCGAAGGCGGATGCCTATCAAGGAGGAAACTTTGTGATGATTCCTAACAGAATGAAAGCAATGGTCCTCAGGGCGTCGGGACGACCGCTGGAGATGGCTGATCTGCCGGTTCCCCGGACGCGGCCGGGCCAGGTGCTCATCCGCGTACGGGCCTGTGGGATCTGCCGGACCGATCTCCACATCCTCGACGGCGAGCTTGCCAGGCCAAAGTTGCCTCTCATCCCTGGACACGAGATCGTTGGCACAGTGGTGAAGACCGGCGATTCGAAAAGCGCCTTGGAGGTTGGCCAGAGAGTCGGCGTGCCGTGGTTGACCTGGACCTGTGGCGAGTGTCGCTTCTGCCGCGCCGGCAAGGAAAACCTGTGCGACAACGCCCTCTTCACGGGCTATACCCTCGACGGCGGCTACGCCGAGTACGTCGTCGCCGATGAGCGTTACTGCTTTGCTCTGCCAGAATCCTTTGGGGACGCCGAAGCCGCACCACTCCTCTGCGCCGGGCTAATCGGTTATCGCTCTTATCGCCTCGCCGGGGAAGATATCGAGCGCCTCGGCATATACGGCTTTGGTGCCGCCGCTCACATCATCACCCAGATCGCAGCACATCAGGGAAAACAGGTCTATGCTTTCACCAGGGCCGGCGACGTCGAATCTCAATCGTTCGCCTGCCGGCTGGGAGCGGTTTGGGCCGGCAATTCGACCGATATGCCGCCCAAGGCCTTAGACGCAGCGCTGATCTTTGCCCCGATCGGCCCGCTGGTCCCCGCCGCTCTCAAGGCTACCGCCAAAGGCGGCACGGTTGTCTGCGGCGGCATCCACATGAGCGACATCCCTTCTTTCCCCTACCACCTACTCTGGGAGGAGAGAATCGTCCGATCGGTGGCCAATCTCACCCGAAGGGACGGCGAGGAACTGCTGGCCCTCGCCTCGCAAGTGCCGGTAAAGACCACGATACAGCTTTTCCCTCTCGAACAGGCCAACGAGGCTCTGAAGCGTCTGCGAAACGGCCAAATCGAGGGCGCCGCTGTGTTGATGATCACGTAGATTCCCGGGAATTTAACAAACTTGCGGCAATCGAGAGCGATTCTGGCTTCGTTTTCGCAGCTACAACGTTCACCAGATCCGACTTATTGGTCAACCCCCATTTCGTAGCGGCAGAACCTGCGTCGCGGAATCACTGCTACAGAACAACTACTATTGACTACAAATAAGTCGATAGTATAATTATCTGGATATTCCAGGACAAGAGACCTTCCGGCTTAAGATTTTGGGACAGGCCGAGCGCATAGAAACCTACTGACAATGGTATCGAATCAGAGAGGATCTCGACAAGTCATCGGCCGAGGCTTCGTTCGACCTCCGTGTCTAGACAAACCGACCAGTTCTGGCTAATTGCCCTCCAAAGCAATCAGTATCAGCAAAGCATCCAATTGGCTGCTCTATGCTGAAGCCACTCCAACTCAAGACTCATGCTATCGACGTTTCCGATCGGAAAGATCATCGTAGGGATAGGTATAGCGGGCTTTCGCCGAGGGTAATCCTGCCGTTGGAGGAAGCAGCGTTCATTTGTGCAGTGGACTGCCCTAAGTTGTTCTGCACGGCGGTCACTCCGGCAGGCAATGTTACCTTGACGTTCCCATCTACAGACCATAGCACCCATCGCTCCTGGACTCCATCCTCAAATACGTAACCTTCTACA